>JADHWC010000059.1 GCA_016783665.1 Fidelibacterota bacterium
TGTAAAGGTACTTCCCGATGACATTATGGACGGTATTATTTTCGCCGTTCCAAAAAACTCTATAGCTATTCTGCGCCGCAGACCATCAGTAACTGAAGAAATGGTTACCCAGACATTAAGGGGACTGCCGCTGGATATTCTAAAAGAAGAACACGGTTTTTATCTTGTCCGTACTGATGATGGTTATCTCGGCTGGGTGTCCGATGACCGGGTTATTGAGGGTGATATAACTTTTAAAGAGGAATGGGAAAGCAGCCCAAAGGTAGTATTTGTTGATCTGGAAGGTATCGTCTATTCGAAACCAACGAAGAAAGCCATGCCGGTCAGTGATGTGGTGATGGGAAACCGGTTTAAAATAATTGAGAAGAGACGTAAATGGACGAAAGTCGCTTACGCTGATGGTCGAATGGGATATATCCGCAGCAAATCGTTACAGGATTTTGAGGACTATTTGCAAAATCCGCTGATTCCGGAAAATGTGATCAAAACAGCCTGTTCGCTAATAGGACGACCTTATACCTGGGGCGCCGCTTCGCCGAAGGAGATGGACTGCAGCGGTTTCACTCAAATTGTTTTCCGGCAAAACGGTTATGTTCTGCAACGGGACGCGAGCATGCAGGTGTTTGAAGGCGTTGCGGTTGACACTGCTGATTTTCCGAACAACCTGAAGCCCGCGGATCTGATATTCTTCAGTCCTTATCCGGATCGGATCACTCACGTGGGGCTTTACATCGGCGATTACCAGTTTATCCATTGCTCCGGAAGAGTCCGAATCGACAGTTTTAACCCGGAAGATTCAAATTATAATAACTATCGTCGTCATAGTATTCGAGCCGTTCGGCGAATTATAGAAGACTAATCGGCTTATAAATGTTACGGTTAAGTACGTCGTAATTAAAGTGATAAATAATCAAAACTAATTTTGTGTCTAAAATCTTGTTTCTAAATTGACTATAATTATCCGTGAATAACATGAATCTCATCGTCATCAATCCCCGTAAATCTCTCAATAAAGCCTTCCTGAAGGTGAAGCCCAACCGGACGGAAATTGAGCGCTTTAAGAAGAATCTCGTGACTCTTCTCGACAGCGTAAATGAATCGGAGTATGAGGATTTTCATAAAAACATCGTCATTGAATTCCTGAAAAATACCTATTACGCCCCAAACCACTATATCAATACCAAAAGACGAACCGACCTCGTTATTCACAATGGAAAAGATGCCGGAAGCAGCGTCGGCGTTTTGATTGAAACCAAGATACCGTCCAATAAAAACGAGATGCTCCGGAAGGACAATATTAACCTGAAAGCGTTTCATGAATTGCTGCTTTATTATCTCCGGGAACGGATCACTAACAAGAACCTTGAAATCAAGTACCTCATTGCCACCAATGTAACCGAATGGTTTATATTCGATGCGAAGTTATTTGAAAAGCTTTTTGCGGAAAACAGTAAATTTGTCAGGCAGTTCAATGATTATGAATCAGGAAAACTAACGAGTACCAAAACGGACTTCTTTTATAAAGAAATTGCCGAGCCGTTTATTTCTAATATCAATTCCGAAATCACTTTTACTTGGTTTGATCTTCTTGAATATGGAAAACTACTCAGAAATAATGATCCGCAGGATGATAAAAAGTTAATTCCCCTGTATAAATTGATATCTCCCGAACATCTGCTAACTCTGCCGTTTGCTAACGACAGCAATAGCCTTGATAAAACCTTTTATTCGGAGTTGCTGCACATTATCGGACTTGCCGAAACTAAAAAAGGCGGCAAGAAGCTGATTGAACGTAAAAAAGAAGGTGAAAGGAACATCGGCTCGCTCATCGAAAACGCCATTATCCAGCTGGACAGCCGGGATAAAATATCGCGCCTCGCTAAACCAGCGCAATATGGTAAAACAAACGAAGAAAGACTTTTAAATGTTGCGCTGGAACTGGCGATTACGTGGATCAATCGAATCCTTTTCCTGAAATTGCTCGAAGCCCAGCTCATCAATTATCATAAAGGCGATCAGGCGTTTGCATTTCTCAATTGTGACCGGGTCAAAAACTATGACGACCTGGACGGTTTGTTTTTTCGGGTGCTTGCCCGTAAAACCGGCGAGCGAGATGCTGATATGGCAAAACTCTTTGATAAAGTGCCTTACCTGAACAGCTCATTATTCGAACCTACCGAGCTGGAACAGGTTACCATTTTTATCAGCAACTTGCAGGATGATTGCCGGCTACCGATAATTACTTCAACAATGCTGAAAGACAGTAACGGAAAGAGACGCAAAGGTAAGCTCAATGCCCTGGAATACCTGTTTGAATTTCTCGATGCTTATGATTTCAGCAGCGAATGTTCAGAAGAAATTCAGGAAGACAAAAAAAGCCTGATTAATGCCTCGGTGCTCGGTCTTATTTTCGAGAAGATCAACGGATACAAAGACGGCTCCTTCTTTACGCCCGGTTTCATTACCATGTACATGTGCCGTGAAACCATCCGCCGGGCTGTAGTCCAAAAATTCAACGATGCATACGTTTCAAAAAGCTCCTCCCTTGACAAATTGAGCCACCGGTACGATACCTTCAGTAAAAGCTCCTCTCCTGACAAGGGTAGTTGTCCCCAAAACATATACTATAAAAGCTCCTCCCCTGACAAGGGGAGGTGGCACGAAGTGCCGGAGGGGTTAAATCCTGAAAAGGAGAGGTGTCCGAAGGACAGAGGGGTTACAAACTCCTCACAAACCGAAGGGATTAGATACAACACTCTCGATGATGTATACAATGCCATTGGCACAGACTTTACAAAGCAAGAAGCCAACAACATAATAAATTCTCTGAAGATCTGCGATCCGGCAGTGGGTTCCGGTCACTTTCTGGTGTCCGCCCTGAACGAGATCATCGCTATCAAAAGTGAACTGAAAATACTGCTTGACAGGCAAGGTCGGACATTGCGGGATTACGGCGTGGAAGTGGTCAATGATGAACTTATCATAACCGACGATGATGGGTTGTTGTTTGAGTACAAGCCGAAAAATAGGGAGAGTCAACGTGTCCAGGAAGCTATCTTCCACGAAAAGCAGACCATTATCGAAAACTGCCTGTTCGGTGTAGATATTAATTCGAATTCTGTAAAAATCTGTCGTCTCCGGCTCTGGATTGAATTGTTAAAAAATGCCTACTATAAAAGCTCCTCCCCTGAAAAGGGTAGCTATCCCCAAAACATATACTATAAAAGCTCCTCCCCTGACAAGGGGAGGTGTCACGAAGTGACGGAGGGGTTATATTCCGATAAGGGGAGGTGGCACGAAGTGACGGAGAGGTTAACTACTGACAAGGAGAGGTGTCCGAAGGTCGGAGGGGTTCTTATGAATCTCCCCGAACTTAAAACCTTCCGCAAACGCCTGCGTAAAAACCTGACCCCCGCCGAAGCGAGCCTCTGGAAAATGCTTCAGGGGAAAAAATTGGAAGGAAGAAAATTCCGCAGGCAGCATAGCGTGGATAAATACATACTCGATTTCTATTGCCCATCTGAAAACCTTGCAATTGAACTCGATGGTGAAGGTCATGTCAATTTTTCGGCAGAAGAATACGACATGGAACGCACCCTGTTTCTGAATACTTTTGGCATAAAAGTACTGCGGTTTGAAAATAAATCAGTGTTTGAAGAACCGGAAGGCGTACTGGAAATGATAAAGCGGGAGTTTGGGAAGGAACTAATCAGACCTGCGGTCACAGGTGATTCTGGTATAGAGACGCAACCACCCCGACCTTCGGAAAATCAAGATTTTGGTGTACCGGAACAACCACCCCGACCTTCGGTCACCCCTCCTTTTCAAGGAGGGGAGTTGGAGTTGGAAACTCTGCCTAATATTGATATCAATATTAAATGCGGGAATTCGCTGATCAGCCGCTATGCACTGGACGCCGACATCAAGAAGGCGCTGGCAAAAAGCAAATGGAGTATCGACAGCTATCGCCTGGCGGTGATGACCTATCGCAATGCCGAAAGCAAAGAGCAGAAGCGCGCGATGGAGCGGCTGATCGACGACATCAAAAGCGATTTTGAAAGCGAAGTGGCGGCGAATGATAAACGGTTATTACGAAAAAACCGTCTGGAAGACGAACTCTTTAATATTACGAACCAGGTCAACCTGTTTGAACAGAGTAGAAAGGAAAAAGCGGAATGGGATAAAAAGGTTAAAAAATTCACCAACGAAATCCAAAAACTCGAAAACGAACTGGCAGAGATTAAAAGCAATAAGATCTACGATAATGCCTTTGAATGGCGCTTCGAGTTCCCAGAAGTGCTCAATGACGACGGCGACTTTGTGGGCTTTGATGTGGTGATCGGGAATCCGCCGTATGTATTTGCCAAATTTTGTAATAGCGAAAAAAAATATTTTAAAGAAGTATACAAAACTGCTGAATATCAAATAGATCTATATGTCCTTTTCATTGAAAAAAGCATTGATTTAATAAGAGAAAAAAGTCAGATTTGTCTTATTACGCCTAATTCCTGGCTCAAAAACAACAAAATGTCTATGTGTAGGAAGAATTTTGATGACAATTTATGTCTACATTCAATAATCCCAAATATTTCTAATGCTTTCGAGGAAGCATCTGTAGATACTTTAATATTTATTGCACAAAAGAAATCTTCAGGTTTTATCAATGTTCTATTATATAATAACCAATCATTTGATTTTTCACATTATGTAAACCAATCAAGATTTAAACAAAACAATAATTACATTTTTGATGTAAATATAGATGAAGAAAAACTTACAATTTTAAATAAAATTAAACATCAAAGTTTACCTCTAAAGAGTTATGTTGAAATCACACGAGGAGTTAATCCTTATGACATCTACACTGGACAAAAAAAAGAAATTATAAAAAACCGAATATACCATTCAGATTATAAGAAAAATGAAACATTTGTCCCTGAGCTAAAAGGAAAACATGTTTCCTATCTAAACTATCAGTGGGATGAAAAACATTATATTAGTTATGGAGATTGGTTAGCTGCACCAAGAAATCCGAAATATTTTAAAGGACCAAGATTAATTTTTCGCGAAATAATAGCAGATAGATTTATTTGTACCTTTATTGAAGAAGATTTCATAATAGACAGAAGTCTATATATTGCACTTCCAATAAAAGATGTTGATCTAAAGTACATACTAGGGATTCTTAGCTCAAATCTTTTATCATGGTTTTTTAGATATAGTTTGAATGAATTTGATTTATTATTTCCAAAAATTAGGTTGGCAGAATTTAAGGAATTGCCTATTATCAATTCTCCAGAATTACACGATAAACTTATTAAAAAAGTCAACCAGATCCTCGCCGCCAAAAAAGCCGACCCGCAAGCCGACACCAGCCCCCTGGAAGCCGGGATCGACCGGATGGTCTATGAACTCTACGGGTTGACCGAAGCAGAGATTGCAATTGTTGAACAGGGTTAAAAATATCATGATTGACGATATTATTCCTGATGTTAAGAGTTATCTCAAATTTCCTGATCTTTGGAAGAATAAAAAGAAATGATGAGAGTTATGTGGCAAAAATTTCTTCTCACAATATTGCTATTTATCGGCGCTGTTTATTTCTTATTAGGTCAAATGTCTGCTCAAGAAGCAGATTCTTCTAAGGAGAAAAATGTTTATTTTACCTTTCGATTAGGTCAGGGAGGATTTTCTGATAGTCGATCCCCCATTGGCAAATTAGGTGGAGGTCAGCTTACACTGGATATTAAACCGGGCAAGCTCCCCGTAGCTCTTTCGATTACTAATGAATATTACACAAATTGTCCCGATCCAACCCACTCTTATGAAATTGCCGGTTTGCTTGCTGTTAATATTCTTTACATGACGCCACTGAACAGGTGGAAGAGGGCAAATGTATTTCTGGGAGGCGGTATTGGCGGGCTTGAAGTTCCAAAAGGTGAAGATGAGCCCGATGAAAAGGTAAGGGGATTCCTTTATAATCTCGAAGGAGGAATAAATGTCAGGCTATTCGGACCGGTAGGTTTATACGGTATCGGCAAGTACCTGTACGCTCAGAAGAAATTGAATAGCGTCAAAGTAATTGATTTCAGTGAATATATTGTCTTGTTGGGGATTACCCTCAACTTTGGCTTGTAGATCATTTCAGAAAGGATTTAACAAATGAAAAATAGGTTGAAACACTTTACTGTTGCATCGGTACTAATTTTAGCGCTCGTCTTATCTATCCGTATAACAGCAAGGCTTTCCAAAGAAGATACGGTTTTTTCTTTCATTGTTACCGTAGACATGCGCCAGTATGCCGGGCCGAAGTACCATTCCTCGCAGTACTTTCAAGGAACCTGTGAAGCGATCCGGGAAGTCGGCAAAGGTTCTTTCATGGTAAGTCCCGGAGACATTGATCCTCCACAATATGTCTTTGATATGATCAAAAAGATACTCGGCGAGGAATATGCCTGGTATCCTGTGATCGGTAATCATGAAGCGGAAACTCCGGAAGATATGGCATGGTTGAGAGATTGGGGTAGCGGTGACATTCCCAACCTTATTCGTAGAGGACCGGAAAACGGCGAAGAGACAACGTATTCATTTGATTTTAAGAATTCCCACTTTGTTGTGCTCAATTTGTATTATGATGGCAAATCCGATATAGGGACTGACGGAGATATTAGCGAACCTCTCTATAACTGGCTGAAGAACGACCTGGCGGCAAATAAAAAACCATTCGTTTTTGTGTTTGGTCATGAACCCATTGTATCTATCCCTGACTTTGATAACGGTCGGCATCGACATAAAGGAGATAATCTGGATGCTCATCCGGAGAATAGTCAGCGTTTTCAGGAGCTCTTGCGCAGATACGGAGTTATGGCTTACATTTGTGGTCATACTCACAATTTTTCCTATGCAAAAATCAATGGTTTATGGCAAATTGATGCAGGGCATTGCCGTGGAATTGCAGAGACCGGCGCACGAAGTACTTTTCTCAAAATCATGGTTGGGAAAAACAGTTGCCGGGTCGAAGTCTATCGAGATGACAGTAAGGGAGGAAAATACGCTTTGACTAATACGATTATGCTGGATTGAGTTGATACTATATCCGATAGGAAAAAATGTTTTGTAGATTCAAATAATTCCGAAATATTTTCTTTCCCCCTGGCTCTCCGTTCATGCGGTTGGACGCAAAAACTTTCGCAAAGTTCATTCCAGTTATATCTGAAGTAGTATCACATCCGAAAAATTGTATAAAGTATCTTTGCGAAAGGTATTTTTCCCAATACTCCAACACTCCAATACTCCAATACTCCAATACTCCTCCGAAGGAGTTCCTGCTGGAACAACACTCCGGTTATCCAATTACTAAACCTCGTATAACAAATCTTATTCTCGTTCCATCGCTCCGACTAATCTTGCGTCTTGAATCCTGATACTTGATTCCGAAGCACGTATTTACTGGTGTTTTTGGGTTTGATATTATCTGGCAAAACGGTACATTTATTACTATTTTAGATGGAAATGATGATAGAACACGACTGGAAAACCGTAATAGAAAAACTGAAAACAAGCCGAAAGGCGCTGCTTACAACGCATGTCAATCCGGATGGCGACGGTCTCGGCTCTGAAATGGCGATGTACTATTGTCTCGGGAAAATGGATATTGAAGTTGAAATCATTAACGATTCAGCCTTACCGGATGAATACTCATTTCTCGATCCTCAAAATATTATCAGACAGTACGATCGTGAAAGAGACCGTGGCAGATTGAATCAATTCGATCTGATTTTTACATTAGATATCGGTGGTGTTGCTCGATTGGGAAAATTAGGCGAGGATCTGGCATTACTGAATATTCCGACCATCTGTATTGATCATCACCCGGAGAACCATATCAGCTGCATTTACAAAATTGTTGATGAAAAATCGCCAGCCACAGCTTGTCTTATCTTTGAACTAATTAAACAGCTAAATCCCGAAGTAATAGATACGAAGATCGCGGAGGCTTTGTACGTTGGACTTATGACAGATACCGGTTCATTTCGATTTGAAAATACGACTGCAAAAGCAATGGAAACGGCGGCAGAATTCATTCGTTTGGGAGTCAAGCCGACCGAAATTTTCAGTAATGTCTATGAAAATTATACTCGTCAGCGCATGAAATTACTGGGCGCCACGTTACAGAAGATTCAATACGAATTCGACGGCAAATTAGCCTGGTTTACGGTTTTGGGCAGCGATATTCAGGAAGCCGGTGCGACCTTGGATGAAGTTGGTGGATTTACGGATTTCGTGCGATCGATAAAAGGCGTCGAAGTCGCTATTATGTTTTTCGAAGTTCGCAAGAACAGGGTTCGGGTCAATTTCCGGTCGCAAGGAAAAGTGATTGTAAACGAGATAGCCCTGAAATTTGGCGGCGGCGGGCATTTTTTTGCCGCGGGCATTTCGCTAAATGATACATTAGAAGAAGCAGTTGATAAGATTCTACCGGAAGTTCGTAATGCAGTCCGGAAATTGTCATTAAATCAGGAGTAATGACGTGAGTGTAAGACCGGATTGGTGGATTGAAAAAATGTGCGAAAAATACAGAATGATCGAACCATTTGAAAAAGGGCAGGTCAGCAAGGGCGTCATTTCGTATGGAATATCGGCGTATGGCTATGATATGCGGATTGCTAATGAATTCAGGGTTTTCAAAGAGAAAGCCGGCATCGTGATCGATCCGAAAAATATTGATGATTCACTGTTTGAAACAGTGATAGCGGATGTCTGTACTATTCCGGCAAACAGTTTTGTATTAGCGCGAAGCATTGAATATTTCCGGATTCCCAGGAATGTAGTCGCTCTTACATTAGGTAAATCGACATATGCGCGCTGTGGAGTTATCGTAAATGTCACGCCTTTTGAACCGGAGTGGGAGGGGTACGTGACGATATCGATATCAAATACAGCCTCCGTTCCTGTAAAAATCTATGCCAATGAAGGATTATGCCAGGTATTGTTCTTCGAGAGCGACGATGATTGCAAAGTATCTTACGCCGATAAAAAGGGTAAATATCAAGCCCAAAAGAAAATAACATCAGCTAAAATCAAATGAATTCACTGTCTATTACGATTGCGAAAGATGTCGGGTTTTGCTTCGGCGTGAAACGGGCTATTGACATGGCTCATAATGCCGCCGAAACTTATGGAAAAGTCGCCATGTTAGGCGATATTGTTCATAACGAAATTGTGATAGATGATCTCAAGAACAGCGGTGTGGTTGTCTATCAGAATATTGATGATATTCCACAAGGAATGCCGGTGTTGTTTCGATCTCATGGCACACGCAAGGAATTTTGGGAAAAAGCCAGAGAACGGGGACTGACTATTATCGACGCTACATGTCCGTTAGTTGATGAGATTCACAAAGCCTCACAATTACTTGAAAGCGAGGGACGAACTGTTATAATAATCGGAGATTCCGGGCATGATGAAGTAGAAGCGATTGCCAGTCAGTTATCGAATCCGATTGTTATCGCAACGGCTAAAGATGCTTTCAAAATAAAACCTGTCAAAAAAGCCGGTGTCGTCCTTCAATCGACCCAGTTTATTGAAAATGTAAATCAGATAATCACCGTTTTAATATCAAAAATTCAAGATTTAAGGATCATTAATACGATCTGCACACCAACCCGGAACAGACAGTCTCAGCTTAAGGAACTTGCTGTAAATAACGACGTTATGATAATTGTGGGTTCTTTCACAAGCGCGAATACAAAGCGATTAACATCGATTTCATCACGATTAAATCCCAGAAGCTACCAGGTACAGGGACCTGATGATATTCAACCGGGGTGGTTTAAAGATGCTCAAACAGTCGGGATTTCTGCCGGCGCTTCCACACCGGATGAAATTGTGAGAAAAGTTGCGAAAAAAATAAATAATTTATCGATATAAATCTGTAAATTATGCAATGGAATAAAAGGAGTCATTTGCAATGGATAAAGGTTCTTTTAAAGTAAAAGTCGGATTGGCGGAAATGCTAAAGGGAGGCGTCATCATGGATGTGACCACTCCTGAACAGGCAAAGATCGCCGAAGATGCAGGCGCTGTTGCGGTAATGGCGCTGGAACGAATTCCGGCAGATATACGTGAACATGGTGGAATTGCCCGGATGTCCAGCCCGAGTATTATTAAAGCAATTCAGAGCATTGTCTCAATTCCGGTTATGGCGAAATGTCGTATCGGTCATTTTGCTGAAGCTCAAATCCTCGAAGCCCTTGAAGTTGATTTTATCGATGAGAGTGAAGTATTAACACCTGCCGATGAAGAGAATCATATCTGGAAACATGATTTTAAAGTGCCTTTTGTTTGCGGTTGCCGCGATTTGGGTGAAGCCCTGAGAAGAATCGGCGAAGGCGCTGCATTGATCAGAACAAAAGGCGAGGCGGGCAGTGGAAATATTGTCGAAGCCGTCCGGCATATGCGTCAGGTCCAAAAGGATGTCCGCAGGTTAACAACATTACCGAATGACGAATTAATGGCGGCAGCCAAGGAAATGGGCGCGCCTTTCGAAATTGTCCGGCAGGTAGCGAAAACTGGGAAACTGCCGGTTCCGAATTTTGCAGCCGGCGGCGTGGCAACTCCCGCCGATGCGGCTTTGATGATGCAACTAGGCGCGGAGACTGTCTTCGTTGGGTCAGGTATATTTAAATCGGAGGATCCGGCAGATCGTGCGAAAGCGATTGTTCTGGCAACGACCTATTATAACGATCCGGAAAAACTTGCGGAAGTTTCCATGGGACTGAAAGATGCCATGGAAGGGCTGAATATTGCTTCCATCCCGGAAGAGGAACGCCTGGCGAACCGCGGCTGGTAAAACAATCGGTTTTATTATCATTTAAAATGTCTTTAAAATCTACTACAATCGGTGTTCTCGGACTTCAGGGTTCATTTGTCAGGCATATTGCTATGCTTGATAAACTCGGCGTTCAGACTAAGCAAATCCGATATCCAAACGAGATTGATAACTGCGACGGATTAATTCTGCCGGGAGGCGAATCGACAACAATATCAAAGCTTCTGGATGAAATGAAGCTCCGTGAGCGTATTCAAAAATACAATCGTCCGATGTTCGGAACCTGTGCGGGAGCGATATTATTATCGAATAATTCCGATGATCCACTTGTTCATACGCTTAATCGTGTCCCAATCAATACTCAACGAAATGCGTATGGTAGACAGGTGGAATCATTTATCGCATCTGTTGATCTGAGCTTTGATAAGAAGCCGTTTAACGCTGTTTTTATTCGTGCTCCCAAATTACTACAACCAGGTAAAGAAGTGACGGTTCTTGGAACGATAAATGGCGAAATCGTGTTCGTCCAATATGAAAATATTCTTCTTTCCACATTTCATCCTGAATTGACTGATGATCCGCGCATTCATAGTTACTTTATTAAACAACTTATACGGAAATAGTGAATTATGCTTGATCCAATCCAAAATGATATTGACTATAAAATTTTAACGAAAATTGAATCACCGGATGATATTAAAAGATTAGATCAGACTGAGTTGACTACTCTGAGCTCTGAATTACGGCATTACATCATTGAAACTATTAAAAAAACCGGCGGACATCTGGCGCCCAGCCTGGGTGTTGTCGAACTGACGATAGCGTTACATTATGTTTATAATGCTCCTGACGATAAACTCGTCTGGGACGTTGGGCATCAGGCGTATGGTCATAAAATTTTGACGGGGCGCCGCGAGCAAATAAAGCAAATCAGACAATTAGGCGGCATCAGCGGATTTTGCAAAATCCACGAAAGCGAATATGATGCTTTTGGTGCCGGGCATGCCAGCACATCAATTTCCGCTGCGGTGGGCTTGGCGGTTGCCCGGGATCTGAAAGGATTGAAAAACCGGGTTGTCGCAATCATCGGAGATGGGGCTCTGACCGGCGGCTTGGCGCTTGAGGGATTGAATAATATCTGTAATGTAAAAGGACAATTTTTAGTTATTTTAAATGACAATGAAATGTCCATTTCCCGCAATGTTGGCGCTTTGAGTCAATATTTAACCCGGATTATTACAAATCCGAGATATTTGAATGTTAAAAATCAGGTCTGGAATTCACTGGCGTTATTACCCAAAGGCGCCGGCACGATACGGAAATTAGGGCGAAAAACTCTAGAATCATTAAAGAATTTTTTCGCGCCCGGAATTCTGTTTGAAGAATTCGGATTCAGATATTACGGACCGGTTGATGGTCACAACATGAGTCTGATGATATCAACGCTACAAAACATTAAAAACCTTAATTATCCTGTTCTTTTGCATGTTATCACACATAAGGGCAGAGGGTTGGCAATTGCAGAAAATGATCCGACGAAGTATCACGGAATTGGTCCGATTGAACCGTCAGTGAAAAAAGAAGAAAAAGTAGCGCCTCCGTTCTTAGAAGCATTCGGAAAAATCGCTTGTGAAATAGGGGAAAAGAATAAAAAAGCTGTTTTTATCACAGCAGCGATGTGTGACGGAACGGGACTTGTTGAGTACCGTAGCAAGTTCCCGGAGAACTATTTCGATGTTGGAATTGCAGAAGGACACGCGGTTACTTTTGCGGGTGGATTAGCCGTTGGAGGTTATCGTCCTGTAGTGGCGATTTATTCGACATTTCTTCAGCGATCATTTGACCAGATCATCCATGATATTGCTCTCCAAACATTGCCGGTGGTTTTTGTTATGGACAGAGCGGGACTTGTGGGAGAAGACGGGCCGACTCATCACGGCACATTTGATTTGAGTTATATGAGCATGATTCCGGATATGATCATTGCAGCGCCCCGGAATGGCAATGAATTACGGGATTTACTATTTACGGCGCTTGCCCAGGATAAAAATCCTTTTGTAATTCGATATCCGAAGGATTCCTGTGTGGAATTCAGTGAGAATCTTAAACCAGAAGTTTTAGATATAGGCAGTTGGATTAAGATTCGTGAAGGCAAAGATATTGCTATATTATCTGTTGGTACAATGACCAATGTGGCTGAAAAGGCTATCGGAATTGTAGAAGAGGAATCCATTTCACCAACGTTAATTCATGCCCAATTCATCAAACCAATTGATGAAACCTATCTGAAAAATATTGCTGAAAATCATTCGGCTATCATAACGATTGAGGAGAATAGTCTCGCTGGCGGGTTTGGCAGTATAATTAATAGTATCGTATCTAAAAATAGATGGAAAGTGAATATAAAATCTCTTGGGTTGCCAAATAAATTTATTGAACACGGTCCCAGGGATATATTGTTAAAAAATATTGGTCTCGATCCGGATGGCATTGCTGCTGAGATCAGGAACATGTGTTAAATACTATCTTTATATTCCGGTATATTTTATACTGTTCATAACCCATAAGCGAATTCGTACTGACCATAACTGCCCCGCATAAGATTTATCCTGATAGTAGAGTATCAACATTTGGGTCATTTCCTCTATCAATTAAAATGTTAATAAGAGATGAGAGTTAGGTCACAGTCACGTAAGCTAAATTCAATTATACTATTAAATGTTTCAG
>JADHWC010000060.1 GCA_016783665.1 Fidelibacterota bacterium
TTAGTCGCTTCGCTCCGGAAACAGGTTTGAATTTGTATTTCTATTAATTGATAGAATTCCCCGACGCTTATGTTGGGATCGTTTAATGTTCGATGGTTTTGACGATCTGCCGGAAATGAAAACCATATATGGCAAGGGTGACGATTGTGGCGAATTGCTTCGGATATCTGAATAATCCCAGGAACAGAAGCTTCCAGTAATAGCGTTTTCCTTTTTCGATTAATCCAAGCTTCCAGATGGATTTGAAAAATGCTCCGATATCATTCCTGGTCAGGGGAGGGGGCTTTATCGCCGGCAACCTGTATTCCTGTAAAAAGATTTTAACCCGTTCGTAATATTTCCGTGGTGAATAGATAGTATGCAGGATTTTACTGTAACCTTTCATTAAATGGCGGTAATTCATTTTGGGAATAAAGTTAAGCGTTCCGTCCATATTATTGCCGCCGGAAATGTGTAACAGGCGTTTTTCCGATTCCAGCCGTTTGGATAGTTTGGTTCCCGAAATTGCGTTTAATAACCCAACCATTGCCGTGACAATTCCGCTTTTCTGTATAAAATTGATCTGCTCATCGAAAATTGTGTCCGGGTCGTTGTCAAATCCGACGATGAAACCGCCCATGACCATTAGACCGGAACGCTGAATGCATTTAACGGATTCGACCATATCTCTTTGTAAATTCATCGATTTTCCGCATTCTGACAAGCTCTCTGAATTCGGAGTTTCAATTCCAATGAATGTTGACGAAAAACCGGCTTGCACCATAAGATTTAACAGTTCCTTATCATCAGCCAGGTTTATGGTCGTTTCTGCCGTGAAAGAAAAGGGATAATCACGCGCTTTTGACCATTGAATCAACGCCGGAAGCAACTCTGTTTTTAATTTCTTTTTATTCCCGATGAAATTATCATCCACAATAAATACCCTATTGCGCCAGCCGTGTTGATAGAGCGATGTTAGTTCATTCAGAAACTGTTCACTGGTTTTTGTACGCGGTTTGCGACCATTCAGCATGGTGATGCTGCAAAACTCACAATCATAAGGACATCCGCGGGAATACTGTATGTTCATGCCGGCGTATTTTTTCATGTCCAGCAAATGCCAGGCAGGTATGGGAGTTAATGATAAATTTGGGAACTCATCTGCCGTATAAATCGGTTTGGGCTCTCCTTTTTCGAGGTCTTTTAAAAATTGCGGCAGTGTAATTTCAGCTTCATTCAGAATAAAATGATCCACGCCCTGAAATTCCTGATAATCGGTAGTCACCATCGGACCGCCGGCGACAATTTTTACTCCGAAATTAAGACAACGCTTAATTATCTTTTTAATAGACTGCATGTGGATATTCATGCCGCTGATAAATACATAGTCCGCCCACGCAATATCTTTGTTCTTCAGATTTGTGACATTCATATCGATTAGCTTCTTATTCCAATCATCCGGCAAAAGGGCGGCTACGGTGATGAGCCCTAATGGTATTTCGGATGATTTTTTAGAAATAAATTTTACGGCATTGCAAAAACTCCAGAAAGTTGCGGGAGTTTCGGGATATACAAGTAATATGTTCATCGAATCCTCCGGTAGTAAATTAACTCTGTTCTTAGTATACAAAATATTTTTAACAGCTGGTGTAAAAGTAATGTAAAAGATGAATTACCCTTTTCTTTTTGGGATTATAATTCTATTTTATTCAATAGTAGCAGATTGGAATTTGAATAATCAGGATCGTGAAAGATATGGAACGGAGATATTTCTGGCTGCGCCATGTTAGATGGCATTGTAGGAAAGAACACCTAACTTTGAGAGCCAGCCTATGAAAAAACAGCGCTCAACTATTTATCATACATTTGTATTTATTATGGCTCAAATCGCCTGGCTATGTCTGTTGGGCCTCTGGATTTACCGGTATGTTCACAATGTCTTAATTTTAAATTTAATCAGTGATAAGTTACCTTCGACAAAAATATCACGGGCATTGGATATCCTTGTTTTTGTCGGTGGTTGTGTGATGCTTGTGGGTGTTTCATTCGGAATGTCTATGATCTTTCGCAATCTTAATGTCCAGCTCAAATTAACCCGGCTGTACGATAATTTTATTGCCAGCGTGACCCATGAATTAAAAACGCCGTTAGCCTCGATCCAGCTCTATCTGGAAACTCTTGAATCCAGGAAAGTTCCTGCCGAAACCATCAAGGAATTTTACCAGATAATGCTTCGGGAAACAGATCGTCTTAAAGGACTGATTGATACTATTCTGGAAGTTGCCGGTTTGGAACAGAAGAAAAAGGTTTATTATTGCGAGGTATATCAGGCTGACGAGGTTGTAAAAACACTGATTGATGAGCTGAGGGAACAGTTTAATTTACCCGAGGAAGCGGTCCGTTTTGTTGGCAGCGCCCCATGTCAATGTGTGGTGGAAAGAAACGCCCTTAAAATGCTGTTCAACAATCTTATGGACAATGCTATCAAATATTCGAAAGAACCTGTTGATATCACTATTCGATTGGGAAGTAAATTAAAAAAAATATTGATTGAGTTTCAGGATAAAGGCATCGGAATTCCCAAAACGGAACAGAGAAAGATATTTCAGAAATATCAACGGATAAAACAATCAAATATTTCAACTGTAAACGGCAGTGGATTGGGTCTTTACATGGTTAAGGAAATCGTCGAATATCATGGCGGTAAAATCCGTGTATTTAGTGAAGGTGAAAATATGGGAACCAGCTTTAACATAGAGTTACCGATCTATCGTTTATCAAAAAAGCATTATCTTCAGCGCTTACTGAACCGATCCCAATAAGAGCAGGAGTGAAATATGACTGAAAAAGACAGACAATACAAAGGGAAACGGATTTTACTCGTTGAAGATGAAGAAACCCTGGCAACAGGGTTGCTGTTTAATCTTAAAGAGGAAGGTTATCATGTTTTCTGGGCGAGAGATGGTCTTCAGGCTCTGGAACTTTTCGAATCAGATACCTATGATCTGATTATTCTCGATATCATGTTACCCTATCACGATGGATTTGAAGTTGCTCAAAAAATAAGGCAGAAATCACCCCAGATTCCTATACTCATGTTAACGGCAAGGACCGGTATCTACGATCGAATTAAAGGTCTTGAGGTTGGCGCCGATGATTATCTGACCAAGCCGTTTCATCTCCGGGAATTGTTGTTAAGAATAGAAGGGATGCTCAAGCGGAAGTCATGGTACAAGTCGGAAGATGGAAAATCTACAATATGCAATTTTGGCGAAAATGAGATCAATTTTGAAACGCTTTCAGGTCGCGCCGGAGATCGGGAAATTCAACTTACACTACAGGAAGCCCGGTTGTTAAAGTATTTTTTCGATCATAAAAATACCGTAGTGTCCCGAAAAGAATTGCTTGAACAAGTATGGAATATTCCTTTTGAAATTGAGACACGAACTGTGGATAATTTTGTGATGCGTCTGCGGAAATATTTTGAACCCGATCCTACCCGACCCGTTTATTTCAAAAGTGTTCGCGGTGTCGGATATATATTTACGGGATGATCTGTAGTTTTTATCCCCGATAATTCATTTGAGATTAAAAACAGTATTTTCCATGCCATACCACACGGGATTTGTTAGCGCAAATTTTTCTTTATGGGTTGTCAATTCTGCTCTGATATAACCGCGCTCAGGAATATCCTGTAGTGGAAGTGATAATGTAGTCTGGTATTGACCGGAAATTCGATCTATTGTTTTAAATTTATATTCTTTTTGATTATACAAATCGCCTACAAATAGATGTAACTGTTTAATAGCGCCGAAAAACGAACTGGATTTTGCCTGAATTGAAACCGTATCTGGCTGTTTAGTCAATGTTTGCAAAATCCGACCTTTTCCGGACGAGGATCCGCTAATGGATATATCTATGAATGGACCGCATGAAATGATTACGGGCTGATGTTTTAAATCGTCAATCAGATCATTTATACCCTGGTTGATCGATGATTTTACACCGGTCAGATGGTATCCGAAAATCTGGTTACGATGTTCATGCATGGACAGCATTGGAATATTTATCTGCCGGAACCGGTTGAAATTTCCGTGTGAATCGTTGCCCGCATAGATAAATTGTCGCTGCCCTTTTAATAGTTGTCTGATCCAGTAATCTTTGCCGGATATAAATTCTTCATCATCGAGTCCATTTAGTATCTGATATCCATGCAGCTTCGGATGGATATCCCAATGGTTCCAGACACCTCGTCGAATTAATAATCGATGCATGAAGGGAGATTTGCTCATCGGATGAGCGGCGAAAGCTAATGTGTGTTGTGGGAGCGTTTCTAATAATGAAGCATAGTAATGTTCGGTTTCCTTGCCCAGTGATTTTTCCATTCCGTCACCAGTCCCTATGTGAAATTCAGGATCGTTAAGAATTGACAAATGCACCGTTTTCCCGAAACCATTATCAACCGAAACCTCTTCGCCCGGGATAATTATAAAATCTTGATTGGTCTGATTGATAGCATGAATGGTTTTTTGATAATCTTGCCATTTTTCCAATTTCGGGTCATTCTTTGTCCACGAATCAAAGTAATTATCCATATCGTAGGAATGTTCTGTCAGGGCACAAAATGAAAGTCCCATTGCTGCCGCCATCGGACTGATGCATTGCGGTGGTGTGCCAAATTCAGCCTGATCTTCGGTGTAGGATGAATGGCAGTGAAGATCGCCCCATATCCAACCTTTTTCTAATGGTAATGGATCGGGATCAATAAACGTTGAAAAGGGGTTTTGCGATAATGCACGGTAGTTATCATTCTTAATAATTAATCGTTTCGAGCCGATAGAAGCATAAGCGTAACAATCAATCATCAGCCATTGATTCTGAAATTCCGTGCAGTCGATATGAAACAATCTGTAATACCACTTTGTATCAATGAATTGAGCTGCTTCAATTGTTACCTGTTTCAGTACCTCCAAATTCTCGGGTGATTTCAACAGGATTTCGATTTTGTGAATCCGAATAGGGTAGCGATCGGCGTCTTTGATAAGTAACAGCACCGGAAGAGTGTCGGATTGAATTCGGTAGGGCAGGTCAAAAATGACTTCCGGTTGTTTTTTGAATAAGAATCCTTTGAAAAATGACCACCGGTAATGCATTTCGGCGTATAGAAAAACCGGGAACAGCCATAGCGAAATTTTTAACAGTAAAAAAAATAGCGGTGTATCGGATCCGGTTAAGTTCATCATTATCCAAAGATAAGATAAGTTTGGGATATCCCAAATGGTTTTCCCGATACTGTTAAAAAAGAGGGTGGTAAGTAAATTATTACAGGGTAAAAATTGGTTGACACTAAATCAATCAGCCCGTAAATTTGACCTCACGTCGGGGCTATTTTCAGAAGGGAGAACATTTGGCATCAACAACAGATATCCGGAATGGATTGATCGTTAATTTAAATGGAGAATTATTAAGAGTAATCGAATTTCAGCATGTGAAAATGGCGCGTGGCGGCGCACGAATCCGTACAAAATTCAAAAACATTCGCACCGGTCAATTGGTTGATAATACATTTCGATCCGGTGAGAAAATCGATATTGTCCGGTTGGAAGCCGTTGCAATGCAATACCTTTACCATGACGGCGCCAGCTATATATTTATGAATACCGAAACGTATGACCAGGTTCCTTTAAGCGATGATATATATAAAGAAGCATCAAATTTTATCAAAGAAAATGAAGTGGTCAAGGTTCTCTTCCACGGACCTGAAGCAATAGATGTTGAGATTCCGCCTCATGTTAATCTGGAAATAAGCGATACGGAACCGGGGATAAAAGGAGATACCGTTACGGGCGGCGCTAAACCCGCGGTGCTGGAAACCGGTTATACAATTCAAGTTCCACTGTTTATTAACGTGGGTGATAAAGTTCGCGTGGATACGCGGAATGGTTCATATTGTGAGCGAATAAAAGAATAAAGTGAGAAAGCGATGAAATCATCTAAAATACTCGAACTGGTCAAGATTCTGGAATCCCATAATATCAGTGAAATTGAGATTTCACGGTGGGGGCGGAAAATACGGATAACAAAGAATGAAAATAGAGGAAATATTGCCGGGACAACGGCAGCTGACACCGAAACAGTCCGAAAAAATATCCAGCATCAGTTTGTCGAAGTTGCCGGAATTGCCGAAGATCATACAGCCGTTGCAGATGAGAATAAAGATGGTGGTGTTGAGATTAAATCACCTATTGTGGGGACGTTTTATCTGGCGCCGGCTCCGGATGCGGAACCTTATGTTAAAATAGGAGATCATATATCAATCGGTCAACCACTTTGTATTATTGAAGCCATGAAGATCATGAATGTTATTGAATCGGAAGTGGCAGGTAAATTGGTAAAAATGCTTGTTGATAATGCGCAGCCGGTAGAGTATAATCAGACATTGTTTATTATGGATCCAACAGGTTAATTTACAATAAATAAGAACTAAGATATATTTTGATAAAGAAAATCCTCATAGCCAACCGGGGTGAAATCGCACTTAGGATTATCCGTGCCTGTAAAGAGCTCGGTATTCCAACCGTTGCGGTGTATTCAACCGCCGATTCGTTATCATTACATGTCCGCTTTGCCGATGAAGCAGTATGCATCGGACCGGCAAACAGTCAGGATAGTTACCTGAAACAATCCCAGATCATCAGCGCTGCAGAGGTGACGAATGCAGATGCCATTCATCCGGGATATGGATTTCTGGCTGAAAATCCCGATTTTGTCCAGATGTGCGAAGATAATGAAATTTTATTTATTGGACCGTCTCCCGAAGTTATTAAACGAATGGGTGACAAGGCGGAAGCCCGCGCCACGATGATGAAAGCCGGCGTTCCTGTTATTCCGGGCAGTGAAGACGTTATACATAGTATTAAAGATGTGAAAGGGGTCGCCGAACACATCGGCTATCCCGTGATATTAAAAGCAGTTGCGGGTGGCGGTGGACGTGGAATGCGGATCGTACGAGAGCCTGATCAGTTGCATGATGCATTTTCAACGGCTCGTGAAGAAGCCCGTTCGGCTTTTGGGAATCCGGCGCTTTATATGGAGAAACTGATTGAACAGGCTCGCCATATCGAAGTTCAGATTATTGGTGATAATTATGGGAATATTGCTTATTTGGGTGAACGTGAATGCTCAATCCAGCGGCGACACCAAAAATTGATCGAAGAATCTCCATCACCGGCGGTAGATGAAAATTTAAGAGAAAAACTTGGGAAAATTGCGGTTAAAGCAGCTAAAGCGGTCGGTTATTCCAGCGCCGGGACCGTAGAGTTCCTGATGGACAAGGATCGCAACATTTATTTCATGGAAATGAATACACGAATCCAGGTGGAACACACGGTTACTGAAATGGTGACTGGATTTGATCTGTTGAAAGAACAAATTAATCTGGCAAATGAACACCATCTTCCCAAATGGCTGAAGAAATTCAAATTGCGCGGACATTCGATAGAATGCCGCATCAATGCGGAGGATCCTTATAAAAATTTCAGACCATCGCCGGGTAAAATTGTTGCATTTCACGCTCCCGGCGGTCCGGGCACGCGAATGGATACCCACGTTTATGCCGGGTACGAAATTCCATCGAATTATGATTCACTGCTGGGGAAACTCATCACTCATGGTAGCGACAGAGCGGAAGCTATCGCCCGAATGGAACGCTCCCTGGAGGAAACCATTATTGAAGGTGTTTCGACAACAATACCGTTTCATCAGGCAATTCTTAAAGATCCGTCTTTTCGGTCCGGCGATTTTCACATTGATTTTTTAAATGATTTTAAATTTCAATAAATTTTATTTATAAGGAGAAGAGTTGATGAACGTACCCGGGAATTTAAAGTATACAAATGACCATGAATGGGCATTGATCGACGGCGACGTTGCGACAATAGGCATAACCGAATATGCCGCCGGTGAACTTGGAGATGTTGTTTATGTGGAATTGCCATCCATCGGTGATACCGCTACAAAAGGCGATTCTATCGGTACGATTGAAGCTGTAAAGACAGTCGCCGATATTTATAGTCCTGTTTCTGGTGAAGTAGTCGAAGTAAATGAGGCGCTCGCCGATACATCGGAACTGGTGAATAAAGACCCTTATGGGGAAGGCTGGATTGTGAAAATCAAGTTGTCTGATGCTTCTGAATTGGATGATTTATTAAGTCCTGAAGATTATAAAAAACTGATTTAACAGATAATGCACTATATTCCCAATACCAATGAAATTGAGAAAGAATTACTGGCAGCGATCGGTGTTGAACGCTTTGAGGATTTATTAGAAAATATTCCGAAAAAAATTCTCAAGAAGTGCCGAATTGATCTGCCCGCTCCTCTTTCCGAACCGGAAACCGGTAAAAAATTAGAAAAGATGGCGGGAAAGAACGACGATACCGACACAATGGTGTCCTTTCTCGGTGGCGGCAGTTATGATCATTTTATTCCTGCGGTAGTGGATTTTCTGATAAGCCGCTCGGAGTTTTATACTGCCTATACACCGTACCAACCCGAAGTGTCTCAGGGTACCCTGCAATCTATCTATGAGTACCAGTCCATGATCTGTCATTTGATGGATATGGAAGTCGCAAATGCATCACTGTATGACGGGGCAACCGCCCTGGCTGAAGCCGCCGTAATGAGTGTCAATAAAACCAAAAGAAACAAGGTGCTGGTATCTCCGCTGATTAACGCTAATTCTCTGAAAGTGCTGGATACCTACCTGAAAACGAAGGGAATTGACATTGAGTTTTTAGCGGAGCTGGAAGGTCGTACGGATTTTTCCAAACTGGAATCTATTTTGGATGATCAGGTTGCCGCGCTTCTGGTTCAGTCACCCAATTTCTTTGGAAATATTGAAGATTTGAATGGAATTGCCGATCTGCTGCACAATAATAAATCCCTCCTGGTCTTGTCAGTGAATCCGATATCCCTGGCATTATTGAAAACGCCCGGTGAATTGGGTGCGGATATTGCTGTGGCGGAAGGTCAGGCGCTGGGAATTCATCAATCCTTTGGCGGACCCTACCTGGGAATATTTGCTGCGACGAAATCCTTGATCCGTAGTATACCAGGCAGAATTGCGGGCGAAACGGTGGATGTCGATGGAAAGCGGGGATATGTGCTGGTATTACAAACCAGGGAGCAACATATTCGCCGTGAGCGGGCAACATCAAATATCTGTACAAATCAGGGGTTAATGGCGCTGGCGGCTGCAATTTATCTTTCACTGGTTGGGAAGAACGGTTTAAAACAGGTCGCCAAACTATGCTTGAATAATGCCCATTATCTGGCGGATAAAATTGCATCTGTGCCCGGTTATTCGTTACCGTATAGAGAGATTCCGTTTTTTAATGAATTTGTTGTTGAAACGCCAAAGCCGGCAAAAGAGATCATTGATGCCGGTTTAAAGGAACAATTTTTTGCCGGGATTGATCTCGGTGAATTTTCACCGGATTTGGAAAACCAAATGCTGGTTGCTGTTACTGAAAAACGAACGCAGCAAGAAATGGATGATTTTGTCAATTTTTTGATTAAATTTCGAACTTATGAAAGTCTTTAGTAATCTCATAGAAATCGCGCGAAAAAAAGGTGGCGGATATTTTATCCTGATTGATCCGGATACCCGCAATAACCAGGACTTAAAGAAATTTGTCCGGGAAATTTGCGACCGGGGCGTTGATGCGATTCTGGTTGGCGGCAGCCTGATCATCGATGCTGACTTTCAGAAATCCATACAGGTCGTAAAAGAGAACAGTACTGTTCCGATCATCATTTTTCCTGGTTCTGTTCAACAATTGTCTTTTAATGCCGATGCTATTCTGTATATTTCGTTAATCAGTGGACGCAATCCCAATTACTTATTCGGGGATCATGTTGTCGCTGCGCCTTATATAAAGAAGCTGGGAATTGAACCGATCTCCACCGGGTATATGCTATTTGAATCCGGCAGAACGACGACGGCTGAATTTATGAGCAACACCAAACCGTTGCCTGTTAACAAACCGGAAATTGCCATGGCACATGCGCTGGCGGCTCAATACATGGGAATGAGCACGATTTATTTGGAAGCCGGTAGCGGAGCGGATCATTCCATCCCCGATCAGATCGTTAAGGCGGTCAGTAATTACGTGGATATTCCGGTGATCACCGGAGGCGGAATCCGGACTCCTGAAGACGCCCGGTCCAAGATCGAGGCGGGTGCGACATTTATTGTCACGGGGAATGTGTTGGATGATTCCCGGAATCTCAAACTGATCAATGACTTTTCCCGGGCAATCCATATTAAGGAAAATTCATAGTGCCTGAACCAAAGTCCGGGAACTCTATTCAAACCGAAATACGTCAACAACTACTCGAAAGCGCCGAAATAAAAGAACTGCTGGCGGTTGAGTGCGTCGATTCAATTCAAAAGGCAGCCGACATCCTGGTAGCTGCTGTTCACAAAGGATCGCGTATTTTATTATGCGGTAATGGCGGAAGCGCGGCGGATGCTCAGCATATTGCCACAGAGCTGGTCTCACGATTGCGATTTGAACGGAAAGCGATTCCGGCAATTGCCCTGACGACGAATACATCAATAATAACCGCCATTGCGAACGATTACGATTTCGCTGCCGTATTCGTTCGGCAGGTGGAAGCGTTTGGACGTCCGGGAGATGTACTGATCGGGATCAGTACCAGCGGCAATGCAAAGAATGTAATTCAGGCGTTTGAGTATGCCGGTAAGAACAGATTACAGACAATCGCGCTCACCGGCGGAACGGGGGGAGCCCTGGCAGACCTTGCCGATGTTTCCATTGTTGTTCCATCAAAAAGTGTCATGCGGATCCAGGAATCTCATATTACGATTGGTCATATTCTCTGTGATATAGTTGAACGGTCGGTAATTGCCCGTAAATGATAAATGAATCCACTTATCTCAGGGGGATCTCTGATGAGAAAAAACTAACATTTATTCTTGTCATACTGAGTAATTCCGATTTATCGGGATGTTATCGAAGTATGCTTAGAGGACCCTTCGATAAACTCAGGGTGACATTCGATGAACTTACATCCTGCATGGAATTACGGAGCACAGGCAGGGTGACAAGTAATTAATTGCTTTTACGACCTTTTTTAAGTGGACTCATAAATGATTCTGTGAATGCAACATTTAGTTCAAGATTTTATCAATTACCTCAAAATAGAACGCAACCTGTCGGTCAATACAATCGATGCTTATCGAAATGACCTGGATCGCTATAGCCAGTTCCTGCTTGAAAATAATATCAAACGCCCCGATCAGATAAATATTCAAATCATCCAGAAATTTATCAATACACTTTCAGATATCGGACTGGCTCCCAGCAGTTTATCACGGAACTTTTCCTCTATCCGTTCTTTTCACAGGTTTATGGTCGGGGAAAATTTGACAAATTCCGATCCCACCGAATTATTACAATCACCCCGGATACCGGCACGTTTACCGAAAATCCTGGATTTGCACGAAATTGAAAGTATTATGGAAACAATTGATGTAAGTACCAATAAAGGAATTCGGGACAGAGCCATTATCGAGACTCTGTATTCCACCGGCGTCCGCGTTTCCGAACTGATCACAATCCGGATGCCCGACGTCTTTTTTCATCATGAAGTTATCCGCGTATTGGGAAAAGGCTCGAAAGAACGGATTGTTCCGTTTGGTAAGCGCGCCCGGAAATCACTTAAAAATTATATTACGGCAGTGCGATCTCTTTTAGCAAGGTCCATGAAGAGCAGGGACATTTTGTTCCTGAATATGCGGGGAACGCCGCTGTCCAGAATGGGCGTCTGGAAAATCATCCGGCAATATGTACGTGCGGCGGGAATTAAAAAGCAGGTCAGTCCGCATGTCTTCCGGCATTCTTTTGCAACCCATTTGTTAGAAGGGGGCGCAAATCTGAGAGCGGTTCAGGAAATGCTGGGGCATTCCGATATTTCATCGACCCAGATCTATACTCATCTTGACCGGGAATACCTGATCGAACAACATCGAACTTTTCATCCGAGATGGCAATGAGTTTATTTAGACCGGTCAGGTTTTGAAAACCGGACAGGTCTAATCGGTTACTTTATTTGATTATTACACACTTCTTCACATCTCTAAATTCACCGGCTTTGATTTCAAAGCATTTAATCCAATATAATCGAAAACGAACAATCAAGCCGACTAAAGTCGGAGAATCAATTTACTATTGATTTGAGGTAACGAGATTGTCTATTACTTTCAATCATATAATCACTTCTTTTATTTTACTCTAAAATACCCCTTTGAAGCTTTACCCTTATATAATGTATTGTCGCTGAAATCCGGGCTTTTTGAACCTTGGATTGATTACGACTTTCATATATTTTTATCGGTATTGTCGTATCAATCCTTATTTGTTAGATGAATTAGATTATATTAATACCTGATTTATTTGCTTTTATGATTAAATAATTCACAAATGCTGAGCATGATACTAACATATATTTTGCGTCTTCTTGATCGCAATTTGAATTATCTATTAATGCATGACGTATTCCGTCGTCATCACTTGTATATCCATAAATTGATAAAAATCCTTTCTTTAATGCACCGTGGAGTCCGACTTTATCTTCAATTATTTTTAATGCCTTTCCCAATTCAGCTTTTTTGTCTTCTGAAATAATTCGTGCAATGGCTTCAACTGCAGAGATTGATTCTTTTATTGAATTGCGATAATCAGGAGATGTTCTGTCTGATAATTTATCTAAAGCTGAAATAATATGTGCTTGAATATTAGATAATGATGATGTTGTCGTATTATCAATAACATCCTGAATCTCTTTTATTTCTTCATCGCTTGTAATAGGACATAATTTATGGTTAATTAGACGATAACCAGAAAGTTCTTGTTTTAAGTATATATTTATTGTGTCTTCGTATCCTAAGTTTTCATTATTACTATCATATCCTGAAGTAAAATCTATAAAATCGTAAACTTCATACCACTCTGTGTTAAAAAACCAATCTTTAATAGAAGTCACAATTTTATGGCATATTTTAGGCATTTCATCAATAGGTTGTTTAAAAAAATTTATCCAAAGACTATCCAAATATCTCTTCTTATCTTTATTTATTTCTCTTTGGTGTCCAGGCAAATTTTCTAAGTAAAAAATATAGGTCACATTCCAAAGAGAATGTAACAGATCGGCATCAATGCTATCTTTTTGTATTATATTTTTACCAGGTATTATTCCCATTCTATGTGAAAATCTCATTTATAACCTCTTTTTTATCATCTAACGGACAAGCCTGAGATACGAGGTGTTTCGAAGTAATAATCTTTCAACTCTCGAAACCCTTATGTAAATCAGAAAATTCCAAAATCATCGAACAGCTCACCGAGTTATCTCCACCATACTATTACACTTATGAACGAACTTAAAATAAATAGCGGGCATCTCTCCTCTGACAATGTATTTTTAAATAGTGGCCACTATCGGTCATGAAAAGGAGATACCCGCTATGAAAATTCAAACAATTC
>JADHWC010000011.1 GCA_016783665.1 Fidelibacterota bacterium
GGTATGTTTATAGAGTTGATTCAATATTACTTCCGGGATAACGTCTCTTTTAAATTCAATTACAACTCGAATACCTTCCTTGTCGGACTCGTCACGTATATCGGAAATCCCCTCCACAATTTTATCTCGGACAAGATCAGCTATTTTTTCTATCAGCCTGGCTTTATTGACCTGATAAGGAATTTCAGTAATAATGATGCTGTCATTACCAACCTTAGCTGTCTCCACAAATGCCTGCGCGCGAATTTTGATAATACCCTTACCTGTTTCATAAGCGCTTTTAATGCCTTCTCTGCCAAGGATCATTGCCCTGGTCGGAAAATCGGGTCCCTTTACAATCTCCATCAGATCCTGTATCGTCGCTTCGGGATTTTCAACAAGATAGACGATAGCATTTGCAATTTCCGTTAAATTGTGAGGCGGGATGTTTGTCGCCATGCCGACGGCGATACCGCTGGCTCCGTTGACCAATAAAAGGGGAATGGCTGTTGGAAGCACCATGGGTTCTTTTAAAGAGTCATCAAAATTTGGGGCGAACCTGACTGTCTCCTTGTCAATATCTTTCATTAACTCGCTTGAAATTCGGCTCATTCTTGCCTCGGTGTACCGCATTGCGGCAGCATTATCCCCATCTATTGAACCAAAGTTGCCCTGCCCGTCAACCAGTGGATATCGAAGCGAAAATTCCTGTGCCATACGAACAAGCGAATCGTAAACCGCAGCATCGCCATGAGGATGATATTTACCCATAACTTCTCCGACGATACGCGCACATTTTTTAGTTGGTCGGTTATATGTCAGACCAAGATCAGACATGCCATACAGAATCCGGCGGTGAACCGGTTTCAAACCGTCCCTGACATCCGGAAGAGCTCGTGAAACTATAACCGACATGGAATAGTCAAGGTAAGAATCCCGCATCTCTTCATCGATATTTACCGTAATAATCTTATTTCTTTGAAACTCTATATTTACTTGCTTGCTCATTGTTTAAACATCCAAATTTCTTACATATTTCGCGTTTTTCTGAATAAAATTACGCCGGGGCTCCACATCGCCGCCCATCAGGGTTGAAAACGTTTTATCTGCCTGAGAGGCGTCTTCAATTGAAATTTTTACAAGAGTTCTGGTTTCCGGATTCATAGTCGTTGACCATAGCTGTTCCGGGTTCATCTCTCCCAGCCCCTTATATCTCTGCACGTCAATTTTTGTTTTGCCTTCTTTTTTAAAACGTTTTATTAGTATTTCCCGCTCGTCTTCGTCATACGCATAATAATCTTTTCGACCAGTAGTAACCTTATAAAGCGGCGGTTGTGCTATATATATATGTCCCTCTTCCGCCAACCGGGGCAGATAACGATAAAAGAAGGTTAATAACAATGTTCGGATGTGGCTTCCGTCAACATCGGCGTCGGTCATAATGATGATTTTATTGTAGCGTAATTTTTCAATGTTAAATTCCTCTTCGCCAAAACCGGTTCCAACTGCGGTTATAATAGTCCGTATTTCATTGTTACCAAGCACTTTATCAATCCGTGCTTTTTCAACATTTATAATTTTTCCGCGAATCGGTAAAATTGCCTGGTATTTTCGATCTCGTCCCTGTTTAGCGCTTCCGCCCGCCGAGTCGCCCTCAACAATATAAAGTTCACACAGACTGGGATCTTTAACAGAACAGTCGGATAACTTTCCGGGCAGGTTTCCTATCTCCAGGGCACTTTTGCGCCTGGTTAATTCTCTTGCCTTTTTTGCAGCGTCTCTGGATCGCGCTGCGTTCAGACACTTCTCAATGATTTTTTTTCCTTCGGTCGGATGCTGTTCCAGATATTCGGAAAGTCCCTCGCTGGCAATTGAATCTACAATTCCTTTTATTTCGGAATTTCCCAGTTTTGTTTTGGTTTGCCCCTCAAATTGTGGTTCCGGAACTTTTATATTAACTACAGCAGTTAGTCCCTCTCTGACATCTTCTCCTGAAAGAGTAAAATTTTCTTTTTTGAATAGTTTGTTTTTCTGAGCATAATTATTTAACGTTCTGGTAACAGCCGTCTTAAATCCTACCAGATGCGTTCCGCCCTCGACAGTATTAATGTTATTTACAAATGTGAATATATTATCTGAATACGACGAATTATATTGCAGCGCGATTTCAACAGGAACACCATCAGTTTCTTTTTCAATATTTATGGGCTTGCCAATAATTGATGGTCTTGTCTCATCCAGATACTTTACAAATTCGGATATTCCTCCTTTATATAGAAAACGTTGTTCGCTTTCGTCGCGATCATCTTTAATAATTACTTCAAGATTTTTATTCAGATATGCAAGTTCCCGCATACGATGTTCAAGAATATCATATTCACAGAGAACCTTTTTAAAAACATCTTCATCAGGTTTAAACCGGATCAACGTTCCTCTTTTACGGGTCTTTCCTTTCTCAATAACTTTTGATGATGGAATACCTTTTTTATATGACTGTGTATAAATCTTACCGTCCCTGTACACTTCTGCATGCAACCAATCGGATAGAGCATTTACAACTGACACGCCAACACCGTGCAATCCCCCGGAAACTTTATATGTTCCCTTATCAAACTTACCTCCGGCATGCAACATTGTCATTACAACTTCGAGCGCCGGTTTCTTCTCGGCTTTATGAATATCTACCGGTATGCCTCTACCGTTATCAAATACGCTAACAGAGTTATCTATGTGAATTGTGACAATTATTTTATCACAAAAACCGGCGAGAGCTTCGTCTATTGCATTATCAACAACCTCAAAAACAAGATGGTGTAATCCTCTTTTACTGGTGTCGCCAATATACATCGCCGGTCTTTTGCGAACTGCTTCCAGCCCCTTGAGGACTGTGATTTTTTCGGCGCTATAATCAACTGATTCCGCAAATTTAATTTTTCCTATCGTAGTATAATCTCCTTAATTTCCGTGTTTTTTAATTCTTTATTAATCTTCTCTAACAATTCTTTTCTATGGAACAATAATTCATTTCTCCATGATGGTGAATCTACAGAAATATACAATTTTCCATACGCCACTTTGTCTGCACGGGTATGATTGGCAATAGCTTCTCCTACAACACTTTCCCAGAGGTAGACTGCCTCCCACTGTCTTACCGGGGTTTCAATACCCATTTTTTTCAACATTTTTTCAATTACTGTTCCGATCTGTACCACCACTATGAAAATCCTATTGGTAAACCAAATGTCTTTACATTATATTTTTTAAAATCAAAACCATACTTTTTGAAAGCGGTAATGTCTGCTGTCGTTACAAGCGTCTGGTTCTGTTGTCCAACCTCTTTTAGAATATTCATACAATGGGTTACGTCTAACATTGCAAACAAATCATCCAGCAGGAATATAACTTTCTCGTTAATGTTCTTCTCAATATAAATACCCTCTGACATCTTTAGCGAAACCAGAAGAATTTTATGTTCACCATGAGATCCTATAAAACGAATATCTCTATCACCAAATAGTAACAAAAGATGATCCAAATGGGGACCGGTTCCAGTGCGCCCGAATAATATATCTTTTTCAAATTTAGCTGCCAGCTTTTCTCTAAATACGTTTTTAAAATTCTCTAAATCAACATTAATATTTGGATTTATTTTTACTGAAACTTCTTTATTAAAATGTGATGTTTTCTTGAATACTTCTTTTAATACAAGGTTAAAGGACTCTATACATTCACTTCTTTTTCTTTGAATTGTATAAGCATAATCTATGAGAATTTCGTCAATCGTCTCTATATATTTATCATATTTGTTTATTCTTTTTTCTCTATATTTATTCAGCAAAATATTTCTTTGATATATATACTTCTTATATTCCATTAAAGCTATAAGATATTCTTTATTAATCTGTGCTAAAATACGATCAATAAAATTTCTTCTGATTAACGGACCACCCTCTGTGATTTTTTGTGTTCCGGGAGATAATATAATTACCGGAATTTTGCCAATTATATCTGTTTTTTTCTTTAATTCGTTCTTGTTCAGGAAAACCTTTTTACCCTCATGTCTTGAATAGTTTAAGTTTACTGAAATTTCTTTTTTTTTTGAATTGGTAAATTGTCCAAAAATTTGAAAATAATCCTGTTTATTTTTAATAACATCAGCATCGCTACCAGCACGGAAACTTTTTGTCAATGATAAAAAATGGATTGCTTCTAACAGCGTTGTCTTACCTGTTCCGTTATCACCATAAATTATATTCAGATTATCATTAAATTCAAAAAAACCATTATCATAGTTTCTGAAATAATTCAGTTTTAGCGTTTTTAATTTCATAAAAATTGTGAACTTTTTTCGGTTTATCTAAATATATCAGATAAGAAAAAAATTTGTTTCTATTATTCATTCAATCGTATTGGCATTATAAGCATGGTAAGTTCTTCGTTTTCACCTTGCTGATCAGGTAAAACGAGACAAGCGCTTATTGCGGATTTTAATTTTAATATCACTCTTTCAGTATCTATGTTTCGTAGAATTTCTTTGAAATATTCTGCGTTATAACCAATAACCATTTCATCACCACTATACTCTGCTTCCAATTCTTCATCGGCGGATGTTCTTGACTCCTGGTTTATCGTTGATACTTTTGATAGTTCTTTACTAACAGAAAGAGATATCTGATGGGTTGTCTTATTTGAAAAAATAATTACACGTCTTAACGTCGCAAGTAGATGATTTACATCAGTAATAACTATTTTATCATTATCCTTTGGAATAACACTTCTAAAATCCGGAAAATGTTCATCAATAATCCTTGAATAAATTACCGTAGAGTCTAATTCAACTTTTATATGGTTTTCGCTAATCGAAAGCAAAGTGGTGCCTTTATTATCAAGATATCCCAATAATAAATTTAAAAATTTTGTTGGAATTATTACATCGCCTTCAAATTCTTCGTTATTGAAGTCTTTTCTAATTATACATACAAGTCTGTGCCCATCTGTTGATACAGCACTTATTTCATTGTGTTTAATCTGAAATAAAACTCCCATAAGCGCAGGTTTTATTTCATCTTTACTGACTGAAACTAGTGTTTTTTGGATCATTCGTCTCAAAATAATATTTTCTATTTTGATGTTATTGAAATTAGTTATTTTTGGAACAGATGGAAATTCTTCCCCCGGACGCCCCATTATCTCAAAAATTCCTTTACCGGATTTTAATATTACACCTCCTTCTTCAGTTGCTGTAATATAAATATCACCTTCTTCGGCTTCATTAACTATATCTAAAATAATCCTGGTAGGTATTGCAACAGATCCATTTTCATATTCGTTGATATCCAGTGTAGTATTCATTGTAATTTCAATATCAGATGATCTGAGAGATAGACGACTATCATTAACCTCAAAAAGTATACTATTTAAGATTGGCATAGTTGATCGAGTAGGCGAAACTTTTGATATTTTTTGAATGTGTGTAAGGAGGATATTTTTATCGACGGATAATTGCATTTTTTAGTACTCCTTATAAAATATTTTAACAACAGGTAATTTTACCAAAATATAGGTGTTTTTACAAGACATTTTAACACATAAAAACAGATATTATTAATAAAATAGTATTTGGAATAATATAAAGATTTTTATATTTATATATATGTTAGTTTGTTGATAAAGTGGCATCACACCTGTATATCACATAAAATAATTCAAATAAAACACTGTGTTTAGTTTGTTGATAACTCTCGCTTATTTATTTATTATTATTATTTTACCATTTCATTAAAATAAATAACAAATTATGAACCTATTCTCATCTCTATATTAAATTTTGAGCGGAGTTCTTTGAGCCACTCCTCGTATAATTGAGTTTTTTTATATTCTAACGCCCAGTGTTCAATAGTAGTCCAAGAATCATCGTAAACACCATTTAACTTAAGAATATGATATCCCAGATCGGTTTTGAATACAGAACTAACTCTTCCTGTTTTAATTGTGTCTAATACAGATAAAAACTTTTGTTGCTGAATCTGGTTTTTAGGTATTCGCTGAATTCTTCCCCTATTTATTTTTACGTCGGGCGCATCACTATAAATTACCGCAGCTGAATCAAAAGAAAATTTATTACTTATCAATAAATTTCTAACATATTCTATATGATTTTCAATTGATTCAATATTTCTATCAGAAATTTCCGGTTTGATTAAAATATGGCGAACATTTATATTTTCACCTTTTCGATCCAGTAGTTGTATAATATGATAGCCAAAATCGGTTTTTATAACGTTACTAATCTCTTTAATCTGAAGAGAAAAAGCCACCTCTTCAAATTCTTTAATAAAACCTCCTCGTACAATATAACCAAGATCACCACCATAAGCGGCGCTTGCAGGATCATCTGAATATTTATTAGCAAGTTCAGAAAAATCACCACCTTGTTTTAAAATATTCACCAAAGAATCTGCGGTAAAACGGGCTTTATTTTCTTCTTTAATACCGGGTTTTATATGAAAGAGTATCTGACTAAAATCAAGTGTAGGAGGTACTTCAGGTATACTGTCCTTAAAGGTATTATAAAATTTTTCTATTTCACGCCGGGTGATATTTATTTGGCTAAATTTTTCATTTCTAAGTTTTTCAACAATCAGGCGATTTTTTATTATTGGACGATAATCTCGTTTTATTTTTGTTAGAGGGTTTCCTAATATTTTCTCGGCATTTTCTTTGGATCCAGCCTGATAAATTATATTCTCGATCTGTTGGTTTAACATGCTTTCAACTTCACGATCCTTGACTTCAATAGTTTCAATTTTTGCCTGTTCGAGAAGTATATTCTCATCTATTAATGCATTTAAGGATTGTTGTACCAGTTGATTATATGTTTCGATATTCTTCGATGGGTTGATGCCGATCTGAGATGCACTTAATCTGGCGAATTGATCAACCTCGCTTTTAAGAATAATATTTTCACCGACTATAACGGCTATTCCATCTAATAATTCTTGGGAATAAACCAAAGTTAACAGGATGGAGAGTAAGAGAAAAAATTGTTTTTTCATGGGTTTCTATTCCAATCTAATATATTTTCATATTTTATTTCAAAATCAGATGAGCGAATCAGGCTATCAACTAATACATTATAGTTTTCCTGAATCTTTATTTGAGTTATTCGTTGCAATATTTCATCACGAACATCATCTATGGGGCGAATAGTTCCCGCCCTGGAACGGGATAAAACCTCAATAATATGATATCCATAATCGGAGGGAATGGGACCAAAAAGATTTCTGGGTGTGGTATCAAAAATAGTTTTATCTATTTCTTTAATAGATTCCCCTTTTCTTATGATTTTCTTTTCAAAGGAGTATTTCAAAAACAATCGATCTGTTTCTTTATGATTTCTTGAACGCAGGATTTTTTTAATTCTATTTGCTTCATCAAAATCATCTACAAATATGTGTGATACCCTTGCTTCATCAACGTCGCGTTTAAAACTTTTACGATTCTTAAAATAATAATCTCTGATTTCATTTTCACTAACAGAAATATTTGACTGGAGAAGGTAATGAATGTAAGAATCAATAATTATTTCTTTTTTATAGCTTTGAACCTTATAGGCAATAGATTCATCCCTGTCAAAATGGTATTTCTCTGCATGTTGGAAAATAATTTCATTTTTAACCCATGAAGATATAACAGATTTTACAAAATCTTCATCGACGAATTTAGAATTATCAATATCGGGAAGCATTTGCAGCAAGTTGCTTTTTGTAAGGTAAGCGTTGTTGACACGAGCAATGTAATTAACGGGTTTGATGTCACGGCCACAGAACGAAAACAATAATAATACAACAAAAAAATTGTGTCTTTTCACGAAACCTGTACCTCTTTTCATATATTTAATAATGATACATTAATTTCATACGTATATTTATGTCTCAGCGATTGGATAAGTTCCAGCTCAATAGATTTGTATGAGGATTTTTTATAATCGGATAAAACACGATGTTTTATTGTATCAAAAGGACTAGGCTCAGATTTCTTTATATTTAGTACTTTTATAATTGAAAAACCTTTTCCCGAAGGAACTAGCTCCGGGTAAACAGCACCAAGCTCTGTTGATTTTGCGCACTTACCAATTCCGGCATAAAGGTCAGATGTAATATACCCGAGATAACCTTTTTGTGGTTTATTAAGAAAGCGTTCAGTGTATTTATCAGATAAAGATTTATAATCAGGGGATTGTTTTGCTTTTAATAAAACGTTTTCTGCCTTTTTTCTATCTTTTATGAATATTTCATGAACTTCATAAAGCGGTTTTGACATGTATAAAACATTTTTATTCTGTTCATAAAACGTTTTTAGACGACCGTTATTTATATCAACTTTATTAGAAATTTCGTTTCGTTTATAGGAGTTATAGAGCAGATCATACTGTTTATCTAAAAGTTTCTGTTTAAAATCGGGAGCTCTGTCTAATTTTCGTTTTATTGATTTTTTTATAATTAGATCATTTATGATGACCTTTTCAATGGTTGTTTTTAAAGTGGGCGCATGTGATAACCTGCTCGGTATATTATAGGGATAATTTTTTGATCTTGATAAAAAGTCGCGCACACCCAAATCGGTACCGTTTAATGAATAAAGTGCGGGTTTAAAATCCAACTCTCGTAAAATTATTTCTGAAACAGATGTTGGGATATTATTTTTAGAAAATGTTTTATATTTTTTAAAATATTCTTTTGCAAGGCTGTCGATAGCGGAATCAGAAATTAACAGACGGTATTCCGTTATTAAGTTGTCAATCGTAGTGATATAAGCGCGCCGAATATTTTTTTCATAGGTGCCTGACAAATGGTTTTTAAGAACGGGTAGATATTCATTAAAAGTATAGGTCTCTTTACGTACCGGATTAAGATTTTCATATTCTCCCAGAAGAAGATCCTTTGTTATGATTGTATCGAGGATCGTCCGGTCAAAAAACATATTATACAACAACTGGTTCTTGTTGTTTTTCATTCTTTTTTGAAAACCGGGGTCGTTCCGGTGGCCCTTTTTAATAGCATCATATATTATTAGTTGGCGCTCAATAAATTGATTTACTTTTTCTTGCTTATCCTTAGTAGATAATAATTTAAAGGTATAATTTGGAACAAATGAATAAAAATCATCGAGTGAAAACCACCAATGTTCAATTTTAAGAAATTTATTCTGATTGTTACTACCGCAAAATGTTATAAATAGAACAAAAACAAGAGAAACATTTTTTAAAAATTTTATCAATCCAACCTCATAAAAACGCTATAAATTAAGTTTACCTCCAAGGAGATACAAGAACTGTTTTATTTTTGAGATTCCCCTGTTTTTTTGATAAAACAGGACAAAAAGAAGATCTTTGCTGGGAATAAATTTATGGTAAATGTCAAGGGCGCCTGATATTTCCTTTAATATTGTTAAAAGTGTACGCGATTCTTTAAAAGGATGGTTGTTCTGAAAGTAGCAATTGCACCGGTTGTTATAAAAAACAATCTTATAAATACCCGTTAATGAACAATACATCTTAATAATTGACAGATCAAAAAGATTTTCGCCTTCGGAGGGCAGTTTTCCAAATATGTCCATAACCTCTGATTGAATTTGTTGAATATCAGTAATCGTCGTTGTAGAGCAAAGTTTTTTATAATAATTAAGTCGTAGCGATTCAGAAGAAATATACGATTCCGGAAAATAGGAAGGATAAGGAAAGGTCACGATAACCTCTTCCACAGCAGGGAAAATTTGTTTTTCGGAAACAGCCGTCTTGTCTTTAAGCTCGGACAAAGCACCACTCATGATTTTAATATACAAATCGCATCCAACAGCATGAATATTACCGCTTTGTTCTAAGCCGAATACGTTTCCAGCGCCTCTTATTTCTAAATCTTCAAGGGAGATTGAATACCCCGAACCAAGAGACGTATGTCTCTGTATTGTCTGAAGTCGTTTAATTGCCTGGTGGGATAGCCGCGATGGGTTTGACACGATTAAATATGCATAAGCTCTTCGATTGTGCCGTCCGACCCGTCCACGTAATTGATAAAGCTGGGACAGACCAAAATTCTGAGCATTGTTTATAAAAATTGTGTTAGCGTTGGGAATATCAATTCCCGACTCAATGATTGCTGTAGTTACGAGAACATGAATATTGTTATTAATAAAATCAAACATAATGGGCTCAAGAAGTTTTTCAGGCATTTGTCCGTGGACGAACCGAATGATCAGATCCGGGAACATTTTTTCAAGGGATGCCGCGATCGATGCGATCGTTTTGATTTCATTATGGACAAAAAACACCTGACCACCGCGGGAAATTTCATTATAAACGGAGCGTACAATAATATTCTTATCAAAGGATATGGTCTCGGTAAATATTGGCAGGCGTTCTTTAGGCGGGGTGTTTATTAGTGAAAAGTCTCGAGCCCCTATTAATGAGAAATGTAACGATCGGGGGATTGGCGTTGCCGAAAGCGATAAGACATCAATATTTGCTCTGAATTTTTTAATCCGGTCCTTGTCTTTTACCCCGAATCGGTGTTCTTCGTCTATAATAAGTAATCCCAGGTCTGAAAACTTAATATCTTTTGAAAGGAGGCGGTGAGTACCAATAACAATATCGATCTTATTGTCGGCTAAGTCTTTTAAAACACGCGGCAGGTCGGCTTTTTTTACGAATCGTGAAAGCAAAGCGATAGAGATCGGATATTTATTCAGACGTTTTGTAAAAGAGACAAAATGTTGGTCTGCCAATATTGTTGTTGGCGCCAATATAACCACTTGTTTTGAATCATTTACCGCCTTAAAAGCGGCGCGGATAGCCACCTCAGTTTTTCCAAAACCAACATCTCCACAAAGCAGGCGATCCAGAGGAAGATCACTTTCCATATCTTTTTTTATGTCAAGAATTGCTTTCAGCTGGTCGGGTGTTTCTTCGAATGAAAATTCCGCCTCCATGCTCAATTGGAAATCATTGTCTTTTGAGTAAGCAAAACCGGTTGATTTCAGACGCTTTGAGTATAATTCGATTATTTCTTGCGATACATCTTCAATAGATCGTTTTGTTCGTAGTTTGATGCGATCCCATTCACCGGATCCGAGTTTAGATAACTTTGGGACAAACCCTCCGGCTGAGCGGTATTTATGCACAACAGTCATTTTTTCAAGAGGAACAAATACTTTACCACCGCCGTCGTAAGCAATTACCAGACATTCTCGGGTTGAACCAAAGGCAGATACTTTTTTTAATCCAACATATTTACCAATTCCGTAATTGAGGTGTACCAACAAATCGTTAACGTTTATTTCATCAGGATTGAAGGTAGAGTGTTGTACATCCTCGGGCAGAAAGTTGAAGGTTTTAGTTTTCCTCTTTTTATCAAAGATGTCTATATCAGTATAGACAAAAAGATTTATATCCGGTATCTCAAAACTGTTAGAAAGGGGCGCGCTGATGATAGAAATTGTTTCGCTTTGCAAAAGCGTTGAAAGCCTGGATTTCTGACTATTGTTTATACAGAAAAGGAAAATATGTTTTTTCGAGCTGTCGAGACGTAAAGCGCCAACATGTTTTTCAAAAGCGGTTAAGCCTCGTATTTCTAAAACGGGATACACTACACTATAATGTATATCTGAGGACCAAAGATCGTTTAAATGAATGATGGTTCTCGAAGAAATTTGATCGTGTTTTTCCAATAAGTTTTTTACACAGTCGTGGTGAATATCGGAGTGAGGTAGTAAAACCAGCGCATCTTCCGGAAGATGGGACAAAAGACCAGATATTTGACCGTCAGATATTGTTGACGGCGGGCGAATGGAAAAGGTCTTTAATTTTTCTATAGTTAGTTGTGTTTCAACGTCGAATATTCGAATTGAGGAAATCATATCTTCAAAAAATTCTATTCGTATAGGGCGCTGATGACCGGAAGGAAAAAAATCTACAATATCGCCGCGTACCGCATACTCCATTGGAAATTCAACGGAATATTCTCTTTGATATTCAAAATGCTGTAACCTGGCAACTAAATTTTCCCTTGTAAAGCGTAATCCGGTTTCTAATAAAACAGATTTTTGTTTGATAAGGGCAGGCGACGGAAGACGCTGATCGAGTACTTCGTATGTTGATATGGCAACACAGCGCCTGGTTGATGATAATGTTTGCAGCGCACTATCAACCAGATGAAGATTGATGTGTTTTGGAGAAGATCCATCTGGTTCGGAAGAAACCTGATCGGGGAAGCATGCTATAGAATCATGAGATAAAAAAGATTCAAGATCATCGCGAAAAACCTCAGATTCAACGGGATCATTAAATAAAACCAGTAATGGTTTTTTAATTGCCTCAAAAAGCGTAGAAGAAAATACGCTCATTAATGTGGTTGTATTAATTCCGGATATGCTGAGATTTCCGGTTTTCGTTTCAAGATGACGAACTGATTGAACAAACGGTTTGTGCGATGAAAACGTTTTTGTTAGTTGCGAGATCGGGGATTGGGATTGTTTCACGTGAAACACACTATCTTTTTAACAGGATCATTAATGAGGTGATATCGGAGGGAGACACGCCCGGAATTCGGGACGCCTGACCAATAGTTTCCGGGCGAAATTTGTGTAATTTTTCTCTGGCCTCTTTAGTAATGGATTTTATGTTGGAGTAATCCAAGCTGCCGGGGATCCTCAAAGATTCCTGACGTTTAAATCGGTCGATCTGTTTTATTTGTCTATGAATATAGCCTTTATATTTCACGTCGATTTCAATCTGATCATCTAGACCCTTATACTGCCGAATTCTTGATAGAAGGTCAGCAGGGAAGAATGATAAAAGAGCAGAAATATGAAATCCCGGGCGGCAGAGGATTTTTTGTAGAAGAACCCCCGAGTGAATAGTGCTTTCATTTTGGTTCTGCAAAATTGGGTTTATATCAGCCGGACAGACTGTGGTTGATTCGAGAAAATTTATTGCGGCTTTAATTGTAGCCCTCTTTGTATTGGCAGTTTTGAAGTAATGATCGTTGATAAGCCCAAGCAGATGACCCTTATGAGATAGGCGCATATCGGCGTTATCAAAACGGAGGAGGAGGCGATATTCAGCACTGGATGTAAACATTCGATAAGGCTCATTGGGACTTTTTGTGATAAGGTCGTCGATTAAAACCCCAATATAGGCTTCAGATCGATCGAGAAAGAAAGGTTTTTCCTCTCGAATATTTAAGGCTGCATTTATTCCGGCAACCAGCCCTAAAGCTGCCGCCTCTTCATAGCCGGATGTTCCGTTTACCTGACCTGCAAGGAAAAGCCCGCCGATCAATTTTGTTTCGAGTGTTCTCTTTAGTTGGTAAGATGGAAAATAATCATATTCAATTGCATAACCGGGCTTTATTATTTCCGCATTCTCTAATCCCGGGATAGAGCGGAGGCCCCGCAGTTGAATATCGAGTGGAAGACTTGTAGAAAACCCGTTAACGTAAACTTGATTTGCGTTTTCCCATTCCGGTTCGAGAAATATCTGGTGCGAGTTCCGGTCACCGAAGCGAACGATTTTATCTTCTATGCTTGGACAATAGCGAGGACCAACGCCTCTTATTTTGCCTGAATAAAGAGGAGACCTGTCCAGCCCGCGATAGAGAATTTCATGAGTTGTCTTTGTCGTATGTGTAATATAACAGGGAATGTTTTTGGGGCTGAAGCGCTCGGTTTGAAAAGAAAAGGGAATGGGATCTTTGTCTCCATATTGTGGCAGGACCTTTGTATAATCAATTGTGTCGGCTTTTATTCTTGGGGGAGTGCCGGTTTTCAGCCTACCGGATTTTATGCCAATTTTATTTAAAGATTCCGTTAAGCCCACCGCGCTCTTTTCATCGAGGCGGCCTCCTGAAAATTGGTCCATTCCGATGTGAATTAACCCGTTTAAAAATGTGCCGGCGGTAATAATAGCTGTCTTACAAGGAATCGATCCATGGTTGATGGTTTCCACTGCGACAATGCGGGAATTTTCAACGACAATCTTTGTGGCAATATCTTCAATGACAGATAGATTATCCTGGTTCATGACACGCTTTTGTATTTCGAGAGAATATTGGTTTTTATCCGCCTGAGCGCGCGGAGACCACACCGCCCGCCCTTTAGATCGATTAAGCATTTTAAATTGAATGCCGGTTATATCGATAACCTTAGCCATCTCGCCACCGAGGGCGTCAATTTCAGCAACCAGGTGACCCTTTGCCAGTCCACCGATAGCCGGGTTGCACGACATTCTGGCGATGGCGGTTTTTTCCATAGTTATCAATAAGGTGTTTATGTCCATTCTTGCAGAAACCAACGCTGCTTCCACGCCGGCATGTCCGCCGCCAACCACGATGTTCTCAAAAGCATGTTTCACGTGAAACCCTATTTGCCAATGCAAAAGTGACTAAAAATATTGTTAAGAATATCCTCATTTGTTGTTTTTCCCAATATGGCGCCTAAGCGATCAAGAGCTTCGCGGAGGTCTATTACAATAATTTCGGACGGATTATCAGCTGTTGCGCTATCGACGGATTTCATAAGACTTTTTCGAGCCATATCAAGAGCTTCTTTATGTCGCAGCCGTGTAATAAAGACCGATTCGCTTTCTTGACGGAGCCGCTCAATCTTTTTAACCATTCCGGACGTTATTTCATGAATACCGGTGAGATATTTTGCGGAACAAAAATAGTGTTGTTGCCCGGCAAATTGTTTTTTTACTTTACTGATCAGGTGAGGCTTTGCCAGGTCTGACTTGTTCAGGATATAAATTACTTTTTCGGAAATTTCATCCGATAATTGTAATACGTTGGCCTTGAGCTCAGAAATATCTATGACATAAAGGATGATATTTCCTTTGTTTAAAAGATCTTTGGATTTTGACACACCGGCAGACTCAATAGAATCGTCGGTGTCACGAATTCCCGCTGTGTCGATTAATCGGAATTGATAATCGCCGACCCGGATTGACTCTTCGATAAAATCTCTGGTTGTTCCCGGCGAAGGAGACACAATGACCCGTTCTTCTTTTAAAAAGGCATTGAAAAGACTTGATTTTCCACTGTTCGGTGGTCCGATAATTGGGCAGACGACACCCTCTCGGCAGATTTTACCATAATCATATGAATTTATCAAAGCCTCTATTTTTGCCGAAACAGCGTTAATTTGTTTAATGATTTCATCTTTGGGTGTAATTTGAATTTCTTCTTCTTGGAAATCGAGTTCCAGCTCAAGCACGGAAACTATATCAACAACCGCAGATTTTATATTCGATATTATCTCTCCAAACTTTCCTTCTAAAAGGCCGGCTGAAGCAGTCTGCGCGGAACGAGAGGCAGAGTAGATTATATCAGCAACGCCCTCTGCCTGGCTAAGATCCATTTTTCCGTTGAGGAACGCGCGCTGTGTAAATTCGCCCGGCGCGGCTCCGCGGGCGCCCTCTTGTTTGCATGCTGTAATAATAAGGTCACACAAAAACGGACTGCCGTGTAAGCTTATTTCAACCAGATTCTCGCCAGTGTAAGAATTCGGAGCTTTAAAATATGTGACAATGGCAGTGTCGATATAACCGTTTTTGTCATAAAGCCGACCGAAAATAGCAAGCCGGTGTCTCAGTTGCTGTTTGGATTTGAAGAGGTTCTGTATTATTTCGAAGGATTTATCTCCGGAGAGCCGAACGACTGCGATACCGCCAAATCCGCCAGGAGTGGACAGCGCGACAATGGTTGATTTGTTTTCTACACCCATGTTCCAGGTGTTATTTGCGTCTGGTTTTTGACTGGATTTTGCGGAGAGTTTCAATCGTCGAAGGACGTTGTTTTTTCGGTTTTGATTTAGCTGGAACAAGTTTTTGTTGGGCAACCGTAAGAAGATTAAAGAGAGTGTAATACAGGTTTAGTCCGGACGGGAACTGATTGAACATGAAGAAAAACATGATTGGCATCATGTACATCATCATTTTTTGTTGCGGATTTGTGCTGGTTGCGCCACCGAGTTTCTGTTGTAAAATAGTGGATAGTGCCATAATTACCGGAAGAACATTAACATATTTTCCGTATATGGGAATTGTAAAAGGGAGGGTAAATATGGTGTCCGGCGCTGACAGGTCGGTAATCCACCAAATAAAGGGCGCGTGTCTTAGCTCAATGGTTGTTCGAAAAACAGTAAAAAGAGCAATAAGAATGGGCATCTGAAGCAGCAGGGGCAGGCAGCCGCCCATGGGATTGACGCCATGTTCTTTATAGAGCTTCATTTGCGCAGCACTTATTTTTTGCTGGTCATTTTTAAATTTTATCTTAATCTCTTCTATTTTTGGCTGAAGTTTTTGCATTTCCTTCATGGAGTGCATGGATTTGTTGGTTAGCGGGTAAAGAATAATTTTAATTAAAAAAGAAAAAATGATTAATACCCAGCCATAGTTTGGAATAATTTTTCTGAGATGAATAAACGTCCATACAATACCTTTGCTTATTGGTCTTAGAATTTTGCCCAGGCTCATTATATTTTCAAGGCCGGCATTCAGGCTTTTAACTGTTGTATAATCCAGGGGTCCGATAAACAACGCTGTTTGACTGATATCCTCCACAGGCAGAGATATTTGCATAGAGTATTGTTTATAATAATCCTTGCTGGATATTGGTATCCCGCTTGCCGATAATTTGTATCCGGAACAACTGTTTTGAGGGATGAAAGACGCCGCGAAATATTTTGTTCTGATGGCTGTCCAGCTTGTTTGCCCCGCGAATCGGGTTTCTTCTGACGCGTTCTTTTTTATATCAAGGGCTTCGGTCTCTCCGCCGCTGTATGCGTAAGCCTTGGAATATCGTGTTTCGTCTACAATATTTGGCTCGGTATAGGCAAGTCCACCGTCCCAAGAAAGATCATAATGTTTTGTAGCCATATCCCGCTGTAGATTGCGAAGATCGGTTTCAATATTAATTATATAGTTGTCACCATAGAAAACCAGGGTTTTATGAACAATCTTTATTTGCTTGTTATCGGTTAATGTAAAGGTGATTGTGGCGGAATCAGCTCCAGACAGCCAAATTGTATTACCGTATGTGTTTTTTGCATGGACGTTGTCAACAATGAAGTTTTGTTTAAGTATTATAGAATCACCGTCTATAGAAATATACTTTATAATTAGCGGTGATGTATGGTGATCGGTTATGAGTTCAACGAGAGTAGTGTCGTTTTCTTTAAACATATTATACTGTTTCAAAATAAAACTTGTTAGTGTTCCTCCGCCTATTGATGAGATTCGGGCTGTGTATAAATCCGTTTCGACCGTAATATATTCCGCTTTGCTCGCATCAGAAAATTTTGGATGTTGTGTTTTTGAAATCTTGGTCAGATCTTCGGATAAAGTTGACACAGGTTCTTTTTGAGCTTCAATTTGTATTTCTTGCTCAGGCAAAGTGTCCGGGTTTTTTTTAAAAAGTTTAAAATAGGATGGCATTGCCAGAATAATCAGAAAAATTAAAACGAATGCCAGTATAGATTTTCTATCCATGAGAATCTTCCTTATATGTTGGCAATGGATCATATCCGCCGGGATGAAACGGATGACATTTGCCAACTCGTTTAATCGTTAATAATGACGCTTTTAAGAAACCAAACTTTTTATATGCCATGATGCCATAGCTGGAACAGGAGGGATAAAAACGGCAAGAGGACGGGAGCGCGGGCGATAGAACCGCCTGATATATCTTAATAATAAAAACAGCAAGTTTATTTATGATCTTCGACATTTTTAGTTAGAATAGCGGTTAAATATTCTTTAAACTCCTTAGAGTTGATATGTCCGGTGTTTTTAGTCACAGAAAAAATAATTCCATGCGGTGTGGTTACAAACGGCTTTGTATTTCTGTATGTTTCGCGAATGGTGCGTTTTATTAAGTTCCTTTTAACGGCATTGCCGATGCATTTTCTCAAAACAATCATCATTTCCCACTTTTCTTGGGGGGCGGCAACAATAATCACAGAATGGTAATTCGCACGGATTTTTTGGTTATGGTTAAGAATTGCGAGATGTTTCTTCTTATCAGATATAATTTCGCTTTTAGGTAGATTAGGCGGAAAGAACTTTTCTTCCTTTTGCGCGTCTTTTTGCAATGATCCTTTTGCCGCCATTACTGCTCATTCTTTCTCTAAAACCGTGTTTGTTTTTCCGCTTCCGGTTGCTTGGCTGATATGTACGTTTCATGTGTTCCTTTCATTTTATATTACCAAACAATTTTTAAAAGCTACGTAATTTAAAATAAAATTCCTTATTATCAACCGGTCTTTGTTTTTTTTAGAAATATTTCAACCTTTTTCTTGACATTTCAATGTGGACAATTATTTTATATAGAGCGCGGATTACCCGCTGTTGATAAATTGTTGATAACATCTTTTTATGAGGATTGTCTTGTCTTTTTTACGTGGTTGTATTTTGGAAGGCGTGTCGTTTTTCTCGACGGAATCATCGTCGGTGGTGATAATCTCTTGTGATGTCTATCCTTTTAATTTTGTGTGGTGTTGATAACTAATGAACAGGTGTAACAATATATATGTATTCTACTGGTGATTATCGGCATATCTGGGATAACTGTCTGCAACTGATTAAGGGGCGTATTCCGCCGCAGACATACAGCACTTGGTTTCAGCCCATAAAGGCAATTTCTATTACGGACGGCTCTCTCTTTCTTCAGGTCCCGAACAAATTCTTCTATGATTGGCTAGATAGTCATTATAAAGAGACAATTCAGGGTTCTCTGCGAGAAGTGACGGGGAATGGTCTATCAATAAAATACACGGTTTTGCTTACGGATACACCTTCAGAAGAAAAAGAAAAGATAATAGAAACGATTCCTGAGAATTATAATCGCAGCATCAACCTGAAGTCCGCGCAATCAGGTATGATCGAACGCGGTACCCGCATCAATGAGAACTATGTTTTTGAAAATTTTGTAGAAGGAAACAGCAACCAGTTTGCAAGGGCAGCGTCCATTGCGGTAGCAAATAATCCCGGCAAGACACCATTTAACCCGCTTGTAATATATGGGGGCACGGGGCTGGGAAAGACCCATCTGTTACAGGCTATAGGAAATAACGCATTATCGACCGGACATGCAAATAAAGTTGTTTATGTATCAAGCGATACGTTTACACTGGACTTTATCGCAGCTATTCAGAAAAATAAAACAACGGATTTCTCCAGGTATTACCGCAGCGTGGACATGCTTTTATTGGACGACATCCAGTTTTTTCAAAACAAAGAACAGACCCAGGAACAATTTTTTCACATTTTCAATGATCTATATCAACACAACAGGCAAATTGTACTGACGACCGATCGTCCTCCGATGGAATTGAAAGGTCTTCAAGATAGATTGTTGTCCCGCTTCCAATCAAGTTTGACGGTAGACATTCAACCACCTGACCTTGAGACGCGAATTGCAATTTTAAATAAAAAAGCATCATCTGACGGTCTGGATCTACCCTATGATGTTATAGAATTTATAGCCCAGAACGTAAAGTCCAATGTTCGCGAGCTGGAAGGTTTTCTCATACGCATGTTGGCATATTCCTCGCTAATGCAGGTTGATATAGAATTAGACTTGGCGCGAAAAGTGTTCAGAGAAACCGGCGCTGTTGAGAAAAAAGGTATCGTCTCAATTGAAGACATTCAAAAAATCGTTGGCACATCTTATTCCATTAACCTGGATTCACTGGTTGGAAAATCGAGGACGAAGGAAGTTGCCGAAGCGCGGATGGTAGCAATGTATCTTGCCAGAGAACATACGAATCTGTCTTTGAAAACAATTGGAATATATTTCGGTGGACGCGATCACTCTACGGTTGTTCATGCATGCAAATGTGTTGAAGAGAGAAAAACAGACAACGAGCAATTTTCAGCCAGAGTGATTTCTATACAGGAAAAAGTGAGAAACGCTATATAGCTTAAAAAAATATAATAGTGATTGAAAAATAAATTGACAAATAAGATAATTATTAGTATAATTCATCGTAATGCTGGTATTTTTTTCAAATACGATGTTTTTTAACTAATTTTGTAAGGAGGAAAAATCATGGCAAGGCCAAAAGGAAGCATTAACAAGGTTATACTGGTTGGTTATTTGGGACGAGACCCGGAAGTGCGTTATACGCCTAACGGAGACGCTGTCGCCGATGTATCTCTGGCGACCACAGAATATTACAAGGATAAAAAAGGTGATCGCAATGAAAAAACCGAATGGCACAACCTTGTTATGTGGAGAACCCAGGCGGAATTTGCAAAAGAATGGCTAAAGAAAGGTCAGCTGGTATACGTTGACGGGCGCCTTCAAACCAGACAATGGGAAGACAAAGAAGGGCAAAAACGCAGCAAGACAGATATCCAGGTTGATCAAATTACCGTTCTTGGTGGTTTTGTTGGAAGAAACAAAAGCGATAACGCTCCAGAAAAAGATGACAGCGCCGCCAAGACCGGAGATGAAGAAATTCCTTTTTAATTGCTCTTAATGATATTTGAACGAACTTTCTCCAACAAATTCTCTTAGAATAGAGGTTGGAGGCACTTCCTTATTATCAATAGGAAGGAAGTATGAAAGAAAGTGAAGAAGCCGTTCTGATTCTGGATGGCTCGGTTCTTCTTGTTCGACCGATTTTAATGCAAATTCGGCATGTTGTTTTAAAACACCGATTTCATATGCTAAAGAAGAGTTGAACATAATATCCGCTTCACCCTGATATTTAAAAATATATTTCTTTTCTCCCTCTACGACATTTTTCCACATATTAATCGTCTGAGCGGCAGGGTAGCCGCGGTATTTTGAATCACGGACAATTCGGCGTATCAAGCGGGTGTCGTGCGTCGGGATTCTGTTGATATCATCAAAATTTAAATGGGTCAATGCGCTTAAATATATTTTAAACTTATACACATTATTTATGTCTTTCGTGAGCCCCGGATTGATACCGTGTATTCCTTCGATAATGAAGAAAGTGTTTGGTGATGCCTGAATTGATTTTTTTCCAATTTCCTTTTTACCATTTATAAAATTATAGACAGGAACGGCAACCGGCTTGCCGGCAAGAAGATCGCTTAATTGTGTGTTCAGTAATTTCAAATCTAATGCGCCCAACACCTCAAAATTTATATTATTTCCCTGTTCGCGGACGATTTCGTCTCTGTCTTTGAAATAATTATCAAGAGATAAACTTATAACCCTATGTCCCAGAACTCGTAGCTGAATATAAAGTCTTTTCATAAAAGTTGTCTTTCCGGACGAAGAGGGACCCGCGACAAAAATTAACCGCCGGTCTTTATGTGATTTATCAATAGTATCCGCAATGGCAGCAATTTTCTTCTCGTGTAGCGCTTCAGAAATTTTAACCATTTCAGAAATATTGTTGTTGGTTACCAAATCGTTTAATTGGCTAATGTTGGTTAGTTCCAGAATATTGCCCCAGCGCTCAGCTTCGTTAAAAATCTCATATAAACGTTCTTGATTATAAAAAGGCTGCATTGAAAAAGGATCGTTTTCCACGGGACAGCGAAAAACAAATCCATTTTTGTACTTTTTAATGATATATGTTTTGATTAAACCAGTTTCAGGGGCTGGCGGGCTTGGCAGCCAGTATCGCTGCCCGTTTATTGTATATAGCATGACGTAGTTTAACGAACAGTGTTTAATGAGCTCTGCTGTATCGTATCTTCCAGTTTTTTGAAAATACAATTGCGCTTCACCTCTTGTGTATAGCTCGGGAAGTATTGGTATATTGGCGCTTACGGTTTCTTTAAAGCCCGATTTAATTTTTTCAAACACGCTGTCACTGAGTGGTTTTTGACCGTCAAGTTTGCAGTATACGCCGTCGCACATACTGTGAAGAACACGTAATTTTCTTTCTGGCAGCTTCTTCTCGACGGTGTACTGAAGAATACAGATTGCGGCGTTTTCATAGGCTCTGCGTGGAGAGTCGTAGAAGTTCTGTATCGTTCCGATGGTTGTATTTTCATTAACCGTTTCGTTTAATGAGGCAAACGTGTTGTTTTTAATTGCCAAATATTCAAGACAGGGCTTATCTCTGTTATACTGTTTCAAGATGTTTCTTATTGTTAGCCCTTTTTTAACCTTAATGTGCCGTCTTTTGTCGATTGATATGTCTATTGTTTCCATAAAGGTTAAGATATGAATAAAAGTAATAAAAATAAAGATTGGTTTTCAAGGATTGATAATTTTTCAGGCCTATTTTTATCCGACGGCATTATTAAGGAATCTTAAGCTCTCTTTTGTTTGGTGTATTCATATGTATAAATTAACTAGTTGCATTTTCGATCATTTTACGTTAATGTCGGTGGGTATTTTTAGGTATTATTTAAGGGAATATTATGTGGAGAACAGATGAAGGTAGTACAGGCAGACTCATCCAGCTCTGTATCGGTTATTTTATTTTCTATATTATTACAGGTCTAAGCGTCAAGTTTTTCTTATCGACAGGAATTGGACGCCCGGGTATGAATGGAATGGAATATCTGTTTTACAGCACAGCCAGCAGCACCCTGCTTGCTACTTCAGTGGTGCTTTTTCTAAAATGGTATAGGATGGAATCTGTAAAACGAATTACCCTGGGCAAGATTTCCTTTCCCTCAGAATTTTTATATATTATTCCATCCGGAATTTGCACCGCTATAGTTATTCCGACCACCACCCTAATGTATTCCTTTGGGGCAATTTCCGTTATGGTTGCGATGGTAATCATGCGTGGCGCCGTTATTGTAATTGGACGAATCGTTGATGCCATTCAGATCAGACAGGGAATTCTGCATAAAAAAGTTTACCAAGAAGAAAATATTGCTATTGTATTTGCCCTGTTGGCTATCAGTATCAAGGTGTTAAGCAGTTCGGGCAATGGCAAGGCTAATCCATTTACGTCGCTTCCGGTAATGATTATCTTTGGTTCCTACATCATTGCTTATGCCATCCGTATTTATATAATGAATTATTATAAAAACACGCGACCGAAAAATGTAAAATTCAATAATAATAAGAGCTTCTTTGCAGTAGAGCAAATTACCTCCACAACGACCCTCTATCTTATCACGATTATTCTTTTAACAATAGTAAAAACCACTGGTTGGTCCGGAGAGCGAATCATGCCTTTTGCAAATTCTTTTTTTCATCCCATTGCGGGTTGGTGGTATTGGGCAATGATCTTCGGCACAGCTTTTGGCGTCGTAGCGTTTTTCTCGGTTTTCATCTTCATGTTCAGGGGCAGAACCGCTACTTTTGCCGGACTTGTAAACCGCTTAACGTCCTTAATTGCCGGAACGGTTTCGACGCTCATTTTCTGGCTGGCTTTTAGCGGCAAGAAGCCAATAATTGTGGATTGGATTTCATTGATATTTATTTTAACCGCAGTGTCCTTTATTGCGGTGGCTGAGAAAAAACGTTCTCGGGAACTGGCACTGAACGAATCCAGATAGATAGTGATTATAAATAAGAGGTCATAATGTGCAAAAATCATTTTGATATCATTATTCTAAACGGACGTCCCGGATCGGGCAAGTCAGAGGTAATTGATTATTTAATAAAAACACCTGTCGATGAGCGCATTCGACGTTTTCATATTGGGAAATTAGATGAAATTGATGATTTTCCCATGCTGTGGACCTGGTTTGAGGAGGATGCGATTCTGGAAAAGATCATGCAAAAACCAAGGAGGCATACGGATAAAGAAGGATACTTTCTGTATGAATATCAATGGCATCTTCTGATTGAAAGAATTTCCATGGAATATAGCAAGAAGTTACGGAATAACGATAAGTATCATGAGGATTTTACCTCTCTTGTAGAATTTTCCCGGGGTTCCGAGCACGGCGGATATATTGAAGCCTATAAGTATTTGTCCGATGAGATTTTTAAAAAAGCGGCTATTTTTTACATTGAAGTATCATTTGATGAATCCTTGCGTAAAAACAGGAAACGATTTAATCCTGATCGCCCGGACAGTATTCTGGAACACGGTCTTCCCGATGAAAAACTAAAACGTTTATATTGCGAGGTTGACTGGGAAGCATTTAAGGGAGACGATCCGGAATTTATCACAATTAAAGGACATAAGGTGCCGTATGTCGTACTGCAGAATGAAAAAGATATAACTACAACCAGAGATGAAAGGCTCGGAGATGTATTGGAAGATCTTTTTGGAAAGTTGTGGGATTTGTGGAAGAAATAACAGAAGAATTTACAAATAAGTATAGAAAAGCCCTGTTCTTCAGGGCTTTTTCATTGTCTGTTTTCGCTTATAAACGTTTCAACTTTTTGTTTTAAAATATTCCTTGTAATTTGAAATGCCATCAATTTGCGTTCTTCATCGCCGAAAATTCGTATGGGATCGTCAATATACCAGTTGATTCGTTTAAATTCACCGGGGAAATCGGGACAGCTTAAAGCGGCAACTTCGCAAAGCGGAATCACATAGTCAAATTTTGTGTCGGCGTATTCGTTTACATGGATTGATTGATGCCCTTCCATGGAAATGCCGATTTCCGCCATCACCTTTTTGGTGAGATGATGTACTCCGGCGGGAGTTATACCGGCGCTGTGAATATCAAATATTTCTCCGGCATGAGCTTTCAATAAAGCTTCAGCCATCTGGCTGCGGACAGAGTTGCCCGTGCAAATGAAAAGAACTTTTTTCTTTCCATCTAATGGCTTTGGTTCGCTCTTCGGTTCTGTTTTTTGCTCATTGCGGAAAAGTTCGCTTAAATCGCCCATTAAATCTCCATTTCTCTTGCGAAATATAACCATTTTATGGGATTTTATACAAATTGAATTTTAGATAAACAGATTTTTATCAACAGCGGTGGTTTGTATATTTGGTTATGATTAGCGCTGATCAGATACGCACAACTGTATTTAAAGAGGGTTTTGCGGCGTATGGGTTTTCGGATCCGGTATTGAAACCTGCTCATTTAATGCGTTTTAAGAAATGGATAAATGCCGGGTATCAAGCCGATATGCAATGGATAGAGCGAAATATCGAACAGAGATTGGATATTCGAGAAAGAGTTCCCTGGGTAAAATCGGTACTTGCGGTGGCAGATAATTATTTTAATCATATTGATGTTTCTTTGAATAACCCCCGGATTTCCCGATATGCTCTTGGCGGCGATTATCATGAAATAGTTAAAAAGAAACTTCTCAATATATTATCTGTATTAGAGGAGATGGAACCAGGGATTATTGGTAAAGTGTACGTTGATACCGGACCGGTACTTGAAAGAGCTTTTGCTGCTCAGGCGGGATTGGGTTGGATTGGGAAAAATTCGTCTTTGATAGTAAATGATATCGGGTCCTATTGTTTTCTTGGGGAACTGATCTTAAATGTTCCGGCAAAACAATCTAATGAAACTGAAAAATTGTGTGGCAATTGCACGAAATGTATAGAAGCCTGCCCAACCGGCGCAATTATAGAGCCGGGGTTGATAGATTCCCGGAAATGCATTTCCTATTTAACAATAGAGAAGCAGGGCGATTTTACAAGCAGAGAAGAGCAATTGTTGAATAATTGGTTGTTCGGCTGCGACGTCTGTCAGGAATGTTGTCCGTGGAACCAAAAGTGGGGGAAAAAAACAGGTGAAACGCGGTATATTAATCGGCTTTCGATTATTGAAAGGTCCTTAAATGAATGGCTGGAAATTACAGAAGAAGAATTTAAAGATCTTTTTACAAACAGTTCTGTTAAACGTCTGCACTTTGATCGGTTTAGACGAAACCTGCTGGCTCTTATATCAAAATAAATTTTTATGATTCGATAAAAGGCGTATATTTATGGATGAATAAAACCATCGAGATGAAAGAAAAAACTGTTATTGCTGTCGATGCGATGGGTGGCGACCATGCACCTGACGAAATTGTAAAAGGCGCCGCTGAAGCCACAGTTGAATCACCGGTAAATGTTATTCTGGTTGGTGATGAATATCGCATAAAGGCTATATTGGAAAAAGCAGAATATCGCCGTGAACAACTTGAAATTGTTCATACGGACGATATGATAACGATGGAAGACGTACCACATGAGGCTATTCGGCAGAAGCCGGAGGCATCAATGATGCTGGCGGCAAAATTATGTTCCGCTGGACGAGCGCAGGGATTAGTATCGGCGGGAAATACTGGAGCATATGTGCTTTCCGCTTCATTAAATATCCCCCGTATCGCAGGGATTCGAAAAACAGCTATAGCCACTGTTTATCCAACGAGAAACGCACAAAAGCGAGAGGATCATTTTTCGCTATTGCTGGACATCGGCGCCAATATTCACTGTTCTGCAGAAGACATGGTTCAGTTTGCATTAATGGGAAAGATTTATGCATCTGATATTAAAGGAATAAAGGACCCAACCGTGGCGCTCTTGAATATTGGTAAAGAATCGTACAAAGGCGGTAAAATACTTTCGCGGGTTTATAAAATTCTTGATGAACTTCCGGGTGTGAATTTTATAGGTAATATCGAGGGCAATGATGTCATGCGGGGACTCTCGGATGTCGTCGTTACCGAAGGATATGTCGGTAATATAGTTACTAAAACCATGGAAGGAATTGCCGAGACGGTTTCCCAGCTTGGTCGATATGCCTTTAAGCGCCGCTTTCTTTGGCGAATCGGGCTTATTGCCCTTTCAAGCGGCATTCGACAGCTAAAACAACTGACTGATTACTCCGAATACGGCGGCGCGCCGCTGCTTGGATTTAAAGAAATTGTGATAAAAGCGCATGGACGTTCAAAAGCCAAGGCGATCACAAATGCTGTTAAATTAGCAGCAAAATCTCATCGCGATAATATCTGCGGGCGAATTGAAAAGGAGATCGCTGAGTTTGAATCCCTAAAATAATTTTTTCTCTATAGAGCTCCTTATTCCCATAGATTTTAGTTTGCGCGATAAATTGGGTCGTTGTATTCCCAATTCCTTAGCCGCTCGGCTAATGTTCAGATTCACTCGCTGGTCGGCAATATCATAGTTAGGCGATTTGGGTTTTATCAACAGGGATTCTGATTTATCGGTTGGAACAAATTAAAAAAACCGATATATTCACAAAACATTTTGTAAACGGAAGAGGACTACACATTATGCCTGGATTTTCGCTTGTCAAGAGTGCCGCAGTTTTAGGTATTGACGCGTATATAGTGAACGTGGAATGTAATCTCAGCCGTGCAGAACTACCGCGTTTTATAACTGTCGGATTGCCGGAAGGAGCCGTTAAAGAAAGCAAGGAGCGAGTTACATCCGCCATCAAAAACACGGGATATTATATTCCCAGCAATAAGGTTGTGATAAACCTAGCGCCGGCGGATATTCGGAAAGAGGGAAGCGCCTTTGACCTGCCGATTGCCATAGGAATTCTAAGCGCGGCAAAAATATTATCACCTGATTTACTGAACGATTACGTCATCCTTGGGGAATTATCTCTTGATGGTTCATTGCGGGGAATAAAAGGTACGCTGCCTATCTCGGTATCAATAAATGACTCTGGTATAAAAGGAATTATTTTACCGGAAGATAATGCCCGAGAAGCTGCGATCGCAGGTGGTCTTTCCGTAATCGGTGTAAAATCCTTACAGGAAGCCATTGGTTTTTTGAATGGAAAATTTATGCCCGCTAAGGTTTGCGTGAACGTACAAGACCTTTTTGAGGAAAGACGGCAATATGACCGGGATTATGCTGATGTAAAGGGGCAAGAACACGCAAAGCGGGCGCTCGAAGTGGCGGCTGCCGGCTCACATAATATTATCATGATCGGTCCTCCGGGCTCCGGAAAAACCATGCTCGCCAAACGTTTTCCGTCGATATTGCCCAATCTGACGCTTGAAGAAGCGCTGGAAACAACAAAAATTCATTCTGTTGCGGGTCTGGTGCCGCCTGGAGAGGGCATTATCGCCACCCGGCCTTTTCGCTCTCCTCATCATACAATTTCGGATGCTGCTTTGGTTGGCGGTGGAAAGATTCCACGCCCCGGCGAGGTGAGTCTTGGTCACCACGGGGTTTTGTTTTTGGATGAGCTGCCGGAATTCAAGAAAAATGTTCTGGAAGTGCTTCGCCAACCGATGGAAAACGGTATGGTTACAATCAGCCGGGCCCAAATGTCTTTATCCTATCCGTCGAATTTTATTCTTGTTGGCGCCATGAATCCATGTCCTTGCGGGTACAGTACGGATCCGAATAATGAATGCGCATGTTCACCGGCGCAAATTCAGAAATATATGTCCAGAATTTCCGGACCATTATTGGATCGAATTGATATTCATATTGAAGTCCCGGCGGTTAGACTATCTGATCTGGCTAATAAAAATCCGGGCGAGCGATCAGAGAAAATACGTGAACGCGTCCAGGCTGCAAGGAAGATACAATCTGCCCGTTTTAAAGATTTCCAGGGAATATATGCTAATGCGGATATGGAGACAAAGCTGATTCGTAGATTTTGTAGAATTGACAAGACGGGAGAGACTTTGCTGCATAACGCTATTTCAAAATTGGGACTCAGCGCGCGCGCGTATGACCGTATTTTGAAAGTATCCCGCACAATTGCGGATTTGGCGGGCATTGCTGAAATCCATCCGGAACATTTAGCCGAAGCCATCCAGTATCGCAGTCTTGACCGTCAGCTGTGGCTTTGACAGAAATAGAAATCCCATAGTTTTTACTAATAATTCACTTAATTTTTTACTGAATGCGTAAAGAATATCTCAATAACCTGTGTATATATGTTATCTTTCTGATATACATGGTTTCGGGAGCGCAATTGTTTTCTCGGGAATCCGATGGTCGTATCAGTGGATATATTCGGGATTCCGAGACAGGCGAGCCGTTAATGTATACCAATACCGTACTGGTCGGTCAGGGTATCGGGTCAGCTAGTAATACGTATGGGTATTTTGTGATATCCGGTGTTCCGGCGGATGATTATACGTTGCGGGTTTCCTATGTCGGCTATAAAACGGAGGATTGTGACGTATCGATGCCGCTTGGTGGCGATATTCGGATAGACATAGAGCTTGATCGGGAAAGTATTCAAGGTGAAGACATTATTGTTACGGCTGAACGTATCCGCTTTATGGAAAAGGTGGAAATCAGCCGGACAAACATTTCTTTTCGCGAAGTAAAGGCCGCTCCGGCATTTATCGAGTCAGACTTATTTCGATCAATCCAGATGCTACCCGGGGTAACGTCCCAAAACGACTTTTCTTCGGCATTAATCGTACGCGGCGGAAGCCCGGATGAAAACCTGATACTACTGGATGGCGCGGAAATATATAACCCATACCATATTGGAGGTGTTTTTTCGACATTCAATGCAGACGCAATTGCCGATGCGGAGTTTTTAGCCGGTGGTTATCCGGTAGAGTATGGCGGCAGAATATCATCGGTGCTGAATATTACAAGCAAAGAAGGCAATTCGAAATCAGGAAAACTGACAAATGGAACGCCATTGGCAAAATATTGGGACCTAAGCGGGGTGAAAGGTGAAATTTCAGCGCTCAGTAGCAAGGTGCTACTGGAGGGCCCGCTTTATCGTGGCTCCTGGATGATTTCACTGCGTAGAACATATTTTGATCAGCTGGCGAAGCTATATTATTGGATAAAAAAGAGCGATCAGAGCTGGAAATATTATTTCTGGGACAGTCAGATTAAGTTGGTTTCGGATATAAATAAGAAAAACAGACTTTCTTTCTCAACTTTTACAGGGCGGGACAGATTGGCGTTCATTATTGATAGGGATTTGTCCGGTGAAATAAATTTTGATTGGGACTGGGGAAACAGCACATCGAACCTTCAATGGCGCTATGTCCCGAATTCGCGCTACTTTTCTGAAATGAGCCTGTCAAAGACGGTGTATTCATTTGATGTTGATCTGAGTTTCAGTAGTGTGGACAGCGTGGCGGGAAAAGCCTCTAACAGGATTCTGGTAAAAAATAGCGTAGAGGATATTTGTCTTAGAGAGAAGGTATATTGCTATTTAAACAGCTATCATACATTGACATTTGGTATAGAACTAAAGAGACTTGGGATAAGCTTCAAACAAATGCTCGACGATGTAAAGTTTTTTGATATATCTCAGAACCCAATGATCTTATCGTTCTTTGTCCGGGATCAATGGAAACCCAACGCCCTGCTGGCGCTTCAATTTGGCATTCGAACGACAAAATATGAGATACATAAACGCTTATATACCGAACCTCGATTAGGTATCAAATATAACCTCACAGAAAATACGGTATTAAAAGGGAGCTGGGGTAAGTATTATCAATTTCTGTTCACGACTAATGACGAAAATCAGATTTTACGGATTGTCGATTTCTGGGAGCCCATCCCAAAGTATCTCAAGGCAGCATCAAATCAGCATATTATTCTTGGAGTTGAGCGGTGGCTTGGGGAGGGATTCACTGGTTCCATAGAATCATATTATAAACCATATTCTTATTTATTGGGAAACAATCCGAACAATAACCCGGCCATCGATACTGATGATTTTATCGCCGGAACTGGAAAAGCCCGGGGCATTGAGCTTCTGATTCGGAAATTAAACGGTAAATTAACAGGCTGGTTGGGATATTCGTATAATTACGTTCAGAAACGAATTGATTTTAACGGCGACGGGAAAGTCGTTGCGTCTGATGATGAGATATATTATCCCAATTACTACCGCCCGCATATATTCAATCTATTTTTGAATTATAAAATAAATAAAAGAAATCGCATAAGCTTGACGTTGACAACATCCAGTGGACAGCCTTATACACCGGTTTTAGGTAAAGTGTACACACAAAGCAATTTTGGAGACATCGACAACCCTTATCAAAACCTTGTAAATATTTACGGGCGTAAAAATTCAGAGACATATCCTAAATATATCCGGGGTGACATCGGCTGGACGCGCAACATTTCACCCTATGGGATTACAGGTAAATTCAAAATACAGATCATTAATTTTACAAACCATTTTAACGTGTTGATTTATAATTGGGATCATTCAAAATCGCCATCACAGGTATCAGCGATAGGGATGTTTCCTATTATTCCTACCATAGGAGTGGAATTTGAACTTTAACCATTCAAATTTTTTAATACGAACTATCATATTTGCATTACTGTCCGTGTGCTTAATCATATTAGGCGCCGGTTGTGAGAAGGATCTCGATATTACGACATTTTCAAAAGATTATGAATCCTATGTTCCCGAGTTACGTATTGAAGCTGTTTTTGATCCCGTTCATCCTGAAAATTCTATTGTTCGCATTGACCGGTCAATTGCGATAGACGATACAATGGTGTTCAATGGGCTTGATGACGATGGCGACTGGGCGCCATTTTCGGATCTCAATGGAAATGGCAAATGGGATGCCGGGGAACCGCTAAATGACGATCTCGGCGAAGATGGAATAGAAGGACAAGACGAAGGCTTTCCCGGCAGGGATGACGGCGAGGGAAACGGGTTGCCGGATCAGGGAGAACCCAATATCGATGAATACGATGAAATCCTTCCAATGATTCACGATACTACCGCGCAGGTATTGGTTACCAACATCCAGGAGGGCTCACCTTCATATGGAAATACAATAGTTTTCGAATGGGTTTCAAGGGCGGACTCGTTCCAGATATTCAAATACCGTGGTCCTGGAAGACGAAATGCAGATGAAGAAGATCCGGAAGTGGAGACAGTGTATTATGGCGCCTATCGCCTCGCCGGACAGGATACTATTCGATGTGGGTGTGAGTATGAATTAACAATATTGTCGGAAAAGTTTGGTTTAAACATCACCGGCACGACGATTACAATTCCACCGGTAGAGTTTTTGACAAACAGCCGGTTGTTTCCGACAGTTCTTGATGAAGATACGCTGGTTTTTGTCTATGGTGCAAATGGCGGAGTGGCCTGGCAATCGGATATACGAAGTTCGGTTTACTATATTAAAATGGAGAAAATGGAAACTTCCGATTCTCTGGTGTTGGAATATCGACATCCCGCTTTTCCGCTTGAGATCTTGACATCCGTAAATTCCGGCATACCAGTTGGTTACGAACCACTGTTTTCGGATATTTTACCGGGCTTGTATAAATTGACAGTCAGTGTTATGAATGAGAATTACGGGAAATATTTCTACTCCGATCTTCCACTTAAAGATCCTGAAAAAACAAACCTGCGTGATCAGTTCGGTAATTCCGTAATCGGGGTTGTCGGATCGATTGCCGATAATAGTATATTTATTCGGGTGCAATAAATCATCAACCTTCTATTGAATTCTTCGTCTGCCGAAGTTATATTTCAAACCGCTTAGGGTGGATAGTTGATTCTACAAACATTTAATTTAAGTAAAAGATTCGGAAATCGCTGGGCGGTGAAAAACCTGAATTTGTCCGTCGAAAAAGGACAAATATTCGGATTTCTCGGTCCCAATGGCGCCGGCAAGAGCACAACAATCCGGGTGTTGTTGAATCTCATACGACCGACGAACGGATCGTTTGAATTATTGTCTAAAAACGTAAAAGACCATGGTCAGAAGATCTATTCAAATATTGGTGCATTGGTGGAGAAACCGGATTTCTATCTCTATCTCTCTGCTGAACAGAACCTGAGGATTCTGGGGGCTTTAGGCGGAGATATTCCTCCTGATAGAATAAAAGAGGTGCTGGAGATTGTAAAACTTGCCGACAGGGCAAAGGATAAAGTGCGCAATTTTTCACACGGTATGAATCAGCGCCTCGGCATTGCGCAGGCATTGTTATCCTATCCGGAACTGATTATTTTGGACGAACCGACATCCGGGCTCGACCCTCAGGGGATAAAAGAAGTTCGCGATTTAATTGTAACGCTTGCACAAGAGCAGGAAATCACTGTTTTTTTATCGTCCCACCAGCTGCATGAAATCGAGCAAACTTGTACTCATATGGCGATCATAGATAATGGAGCGTTAGTTGTTCAGGGCGGAGTGGAGGAACTGCTCCGCGAGACCGATTTTTATGTCACAGAGGTAATCGTGGACCAACCGGAAAGAGCTTGCGATTTATTAAAGCTGGAACGTTGGATAAGAAAAGTATCAATAGCGGAAAATGTAGTAAAGGTTCAAATACCGGCAAAAGAACGACCACAGCTAACGGAATTTCTTGTTCGTAATCATTTTGCCGTATATTCGGTTGTGCCCAGGACATCTCTGGAGGATTATTATTTGTCCCTGTTAAAGACGAAAGAGGCGGAATAATTCATGCGATTATTTCTTAGAGCTGCATATTTCGAGGTTCTGAAAATATTCAGCCGTCTGAGAACATATATTGGTTTTGCGACGATTGCCGTCCTGATACCGCTGATTATGTTTTTAGTCCGGAAATATGGATTCGAGGTGCAAGACCAGACGCTGCGATCGCTTGGAAATTCCTTCCTGTTTGTGGGGTCTTTAGTAAACGGATTGTTGGTTTCATATTATCTGATGAATGTGCTCTGGGTGCATTTTCCGTTCTTCATTGTGCTTGTGGCTGGAGATATTATGGCGGGCGAAGGCGCAGCCGGAACCTTCCGTATTTTGTTGACCAGACCGGTTACCCGGTTTCAAATTATCACCGCAAAATTTTTTGCGACATTTTTTTATACCCTTACAATTGTTTTTTTCCTGGGATTGTTAAGTATAGGCGCAGGCATGTTGATTGTTGGCGGCGGCGATCTTTTTGTTTTTGATAAAGGAATATTGATCCTTGCTCAAAGCGAGGCGCTTTATAGATTTCTGCTGGCATACATGCTGGCGGTTGTGGTGCAGATGGTGGTTGCTTCACTGACATTTTTATTCTCCACAATAACCAGCAATGGAATTGGTCCGATCATCGGAACATATGCGGTTCTGGCTGTGTTTTTTATTCTATCGGTGTTAAAGATCAACGCACTTGATGTTATTCGTCCGTATCTGTTCACATCGTATTTTGACGTATTTTTTGCGCCTTTTAGCGATCCGATACCCTGGAGTGAAATTCTGCATAAAGTCGGATACTTGTTGTGCTATATTTTTGGTTTTTATATCATCAGTACGGTGATATTTTTAAGAAAAGACATTACTACATGAGAATTCGACAGAACCAAGTCCCAAAATTGTTTGTTTTTATAGTCGCTCTTGCAGCGTTTGTCAAAACCCCGATATCGGCATCTGAATTAACAAAACCTAATCCGCAAGTAATAATCGAGAAAGTGCAAGCGCGGCTTGAACAAATAGATGATTACTGCGTGACCGCCCGGGTAAATGTTGACATTCCAAATTTACGCATGCCCAATAAAAAGCTGACGATCTTTTATAAAAGTCCGGATAAGCTTTCGGTGAAAACATCCGGTTTTGCCATTGTCCCTAAAATTGGGTTTTTGCCATCAGTAAAAGATTTAATTGCCGAAAACGTGGATATTATCCATAAAAACACTCTGCGTGAAGATGGAACCACGCTTTATATTCTGGATATCACTCCAAAAGAATTATCCGTGGAAACAACTGCAACCATATGGGTAAACGGTCAAAGGTGGACTGTGGAAAAAGTCTTACTTCAGGTTAAGAATGCTGGTGAATCTGTGATGAATTTTTACTATTTACAAGTAGATAGCTTCTGGTTGCCGGAATCGACAGTGGTATATCTCAACATGGAGCACGGTATTCCACACATGAATCGTCCAACCGTAGAAAACCCAGTCGGGACAATTGATCGTCGTAGTCGAAACAGATCCGGACCGGTGAGCGGAAAGGTTTTGATAACATTTGAGGATTATCGCATCAACAAGGGGCTTGACGATTCGTTATTTGAAGATTAAAGTATTTAGGGCAGATTATTTTTACGCAAATTTTTGCTTTTATGGTATCAAATACTTAAAATCAAACAATGTTTGAAACAACGAATAAATTATAGAATAGAGAGAGATTTATGACGCGGCTGGAGCTGACAATTTTAGGAATCGTGAGAGAAAAACCGCGCCATGCCTATGATGTAGAAAAAGTGATCGTGGAAAAAGGCATTCGGGATCGTCTGAACATCGGGTTCTCCACTATTTATTCCACGTTAAAAAAAATGGAAAAGAACAGCTGGCTTGAAAGCCAGTATAAGCCACAGGAACGGCTTCCCGGACGACGCGTCTATACAATTACCCATAAAGGCAGGCAATTACTTGTGGAAGATTTGAAAAAAGCTCTATCACTACCCCAAAGGGAACAGTCGCTATTGGAAACCGGACTGAGTTTCGGGGAATATTTAAGTCAAGAGGAAATGAAAGAGGCGTTATCGCTCTACGATTCTGAATTAAGCCGGCTAATCCAGAAGAAAATCGGAGAAATAACTCATTTCAAGAATCCAGGTGTCATTGAAAGAGCTCTTTTAATGCGACCTCTTTCATTATGGCAGGCAGAACGCAAGTGGATTCGGGAGCTGTTGGCGCTTTTATAAACCAAATAACAGGAGAGAAACATGGACAAATGGATTGATTATTTATCTGCCAATCCCGTTATTGCCCTGGCATTGGTTATTGTACTTATTTTATTTCTGTTTATGGTTTTCCGTAAATTGATAAAATGGGCGGTCATTTCATTTATCATCCTGGCTGTCGCAGGCGGTCTATCATATAATGAAGCCCAGAAGCAACCCCAGATCGTCAAAGATATTTTAAAAAAAGGCGAGAGTCTAAAAGAAAAAGTTTTTAAAGAGGGTGAAAAAGCAGCCGAAAAAGCCGTAGATGAATTGAAAAAAAACGTTAAAGATAAAACGAAAATAATAGATTAATAAACACAATGTTTAAAAGCATTGGTTTTTTCTCGACGGATAAATATTATTTCAAGCGTCTTCGCAGAGCGCCCGGTTAAAACAGGTGTTTATCCCGTTCCGTTTATTTTATCACTTAAGAAAAATACCAGATAGGAGAAAAAACAGTTGCCAAAATATATTGTAGAACCGTTTCGGATTAAGGTCGTCGAACCTATAAAAAAAACCACCCGAGAAGAGCGGGCTCAAATATTGGAAACCGCCGGAAATAACGTATTTAATATACCTTCCGAGAAAGTATATATTGATTTATTAACGGACAGCGGCACCGGCGCCATGAGTGACAATCAATGGGCGGGGATGCAATTGGGCGATGAATCCTATGCTCATTGCCGGAACTGGTTTCATTTTGAAGAAACGGTGAAGAATATTACCGGCTTGAAACATGTGATTCCGACTCACCAGGGGCGGGTTGCCGAAAATCTTCTTTTTTCAACAATTCTAAAAAAGGAAATGGTTGTTCCCAATAATAATCATTTTGATACGACCCGCGCTAATATTCTGGCGAATGGCGGAATTCCACTGGATCTGGTTATTGAGGAGGGAAAAGATCCGGACGTCTATCATCCGTTTAAAGGCAATGTGAATGTTGAAAAACTTAAGGACACGATTTATAAATACGAACGGGCAAGAATTCCGCTGGTTATGATTACCGTCACCAATAATTCCGGCGGCGGACAGCCGGTTTCCATGGAAAATATTCGCAGTGTTCGGGCGCTATGTGATAAGTACGGAATTCCACTGTTTTTTGATGCGTGCCGGTTTGCGGAGAATGCCTATTTCATTAAAATGAGAGAAGAGAAATACAGGGATAAGGAGATTTCGGAAATAGTGCGGGAAATGTTTTCCTATGTTGACGGGTGCACGATGAGCGCAAAAAAGGATGCGCTTGTCAATATCGGCGGATTTATTGCTTTAAACGATGATTCGCTGGCTGAAAAACTGAAAGAGAAGCTGATCCTGATAGAAGGATATTTTACTTATGGCGGATTGGCGGGGCGCGATCTGGAAGCCGTTGCGCGGGGGCTGGTTGAAGCTCAGGATGAAGATTACCTGGCGTACCGCGTGGGACAGGCAAAGTACCTTGGTGATTGTTTAGAAGAGGCGGGCGTTCCTTGTTTAAAACCCACCGGCGGTCATGCAGTATATGTTAATGCGCGGAAATTCCTCGATCATATTCCTCAATGTGAGTTTCCCGGACAGGCTCTTGTGGTCAACCTGTATCTTCATTCCGGGATTCGCTCTACTGAAATCGGGAGCTATATGTTTGCTCATAAAGACCCCAAAACCGGAGAGATAAATTATCCCGATATGGACCTGGTGCGTCTTGCTCTGCCGAGAAGAGTCTATACGGGCGGACACCTGGATTATGTTGCGGAATCGTTGAAAGAATTATATGCAATCCGATACAGCATGAAGGGCATGCGCATTGTTGAGCATGGAGAATCGGCATTGCGCCACTTTGTGGCGCGACTTGAGTTTATTGAATAGTTAGACGAAATGGCCGATTTAATAGGTGGTGCTGAAAAATGAAGAATCTCATAAGAAACTTAGGTCACGAAAGTCTTTGGGTAAGAACAGGGTATGCTTTCATGTTTTTCTTTGCATTCCTATCTCTTGCCTAAGCTTTCGGCTTTCTCTTTCTACCAGAAGGCATTATGAAGGAGTTCCCCTCACCCTCTCTTATGGTATTCGAAGAAAAAGAATCTTTCCTTTCTTCCTTCATTAAGACCTTAGTTTACAATTTGTTCGTAATGGGTATGATAGTAGGGATAAATCATTTTAGAGTTCGCTCACTCACTCTTGGTTATTTCCCACTATACGCCAATACTGTAATGATAGCGCTATTTGCCGGGACAAACTCTTTTAGTGGGGGTGTATCAGCCTACACCTTGGAAGGGTGGCTATTGTTCTTGCAAATAGGATTCCTGGAGTTTTCAGCTTACATTTTTGCATGTGTTGCTACGGTAAATTTAGCCATGTTTCATGCTGGGAGATGGCGTGGTGAAAAGTTCAAGAAAACACGAGATTTTAAGCAAATTAAGCTATCAAAACACGAACTTCTACTTTTATTGGTAACTTTTGGACTATTAACTGTTGCAGCACTTAACGAGTGGAGGCATATTAGTTGATGAAGAAATCGGCCACATCGCCTAACAGAGCGTATCTGACTACGTGCCTTTGGCACTTCGCCCAAATCCAGCCTAACGGCTGGCCTTCAGATACGATCGGGACGATAACGTCATAAAACTTTGACAAGTTTAAAGACTTAGCTGAAAAAGTTTTCCCGATTTTAGCCGGGTTAGTTATAATTGTTGTTGCGTTGTCGGCAGGTGAATTGTTAATAATTCCTAGCTAATCGAAAATAGCATTCAAGAATTATAAAGCATCTTTCACGTAATAACTCCTGTGTTTCTGATTCCGGGAAAGCGTGTCTCCCTAAACCAAAACGCCCAATATTTTCACATAAAATAAAATTTGTGACAATAAACTTGCATTTAGGGGTTTATTGTTGATATTTTTACGGCATGATTTTGGAATGGGGATAATTTTTTTGGAGGGGGTGGCATGACGAACACCCGGCTGTATTTTGCCTATGCCGATAATATGAACGAAGAGATTGTTCGTGAGATATGTCCAGGAGTTTCTTTCGAAGGGGTTGCTGAACTCAAAAACCAGCGCCTTACATTCAACTCACAGGGCAAAATTACTATTACAGAAGATGGCACCCACTCGATATGGGGCATTGTGTGGTGTCTTTCGACGAGAGACATTCACCTGCTTGACGAGAAAGAAGTTGAAACTCTCGGCACATTTAAGAAAGTCAGCAAACACGTCAATTTTTTAGATGGGCGCAGCGCCGAGGCGTTTTTATATATTACCGATGTCGGCGATCGACCGTCGTATAGCCAATCACTCATTGATTTTATTATTGAACAAGCACAATATTGGTCGCTGCCCACTTCCTACATCGGTTTCTTGGAAGAGCTTCAGGGACAATACAGCTGATTGGATTATTTCACCAGAAGTACTTTTTTATGGGCGGTATAGTTGCGGGCATTCATGCGGCATAAATACATACCTCCGGGCACAGAGACTCCATATGAGTCAGCGCCGTCCCACAGGGCCTCATAAACACCAGGGGAATGGTCACCCGACGCAATCGTTTTGATGCGTTTTCCAAGAATGTCGTAGATTGTCACATCTACGGGTCCGAATTCTGACACCTCATACCGAATAGTTGTAATGCGGTTGAACGGGTTTGGATAGTTCTGATGGAGGATATAATTCGTTGGCGCGTATTTATCGTAATGTCTTCGATATCCGATTGTCGTAAACACAAATGGGTTTTGATCGCTGTTAGAAGCCCAGGTTTCCTTTCCACTATTATCAACAGCCACGACTTTCCAAAAATATTTCGTTTGCCGGTCCAGAGGTCTCATTGAAAAGTATGATACAATGGCGCTGTCTTCGGAAGAAAGCACGATTTCATTTGTGTTTGTTTGAAAAAGACTGTCCGTGCCGTAGAACAGAATATATTTTATTTCACTTGCCAGGTCTTTATCGGTGGTTGTCTGCCACATGAATTGAGCATCGGTTCTGACGGAATCTTCATAAAAACGAGGCGATAATAGCTGGAAATTTTTTGGCGGATTATCGTATGCGTTCACCCCAAAATATTGAATAGTTGACCAGTCAGATTTTTTCCCGTCCGGATCTAACGCTGCAATCTGGTAGCCATAGTAAACGTCTTCTTTCAAGTGGGGCAGCTGTATGCCGGGCACACCTAAATCACTATGACTAAAGTAATGTTTCTTGGGTTTTTCTGTCAGAAAATAACGGAGGATATAATAAATGTCTCTGTCGGATTGCCCGGGATCGGGGTCGGTAGTTGGCGTCCAGCTGATTAGAGGCGTCGGTGTTTCTACAATCATTGAGTCTTTCGGGAGAAAGCCGGCGGAGACAGGAAAAGGTTGTTCTTGTATCTGATTGGTTATAAATGAATTTATGGTTGACCACGTTGAAAGCGCCCCGTGAGAATCTATTGCCCTGACGCGGTAAAACCATTTGGCGTTTTCAATAAGCTCGTCGGTAATCTGGAAATAGTTTTCACCGGCGCCGCTTGTAAATATCCTGGTTTTGCTTTCGGGAAATAAGGCGGCGTCAGAAAGTTCAAGTTGATATGAAATACTCAGGTGTAAATCAGAGAAATCGGGATCGCGAGCCGGACTCCAGCGAATTAGAGGAGTTTGAGACCTTACGGTCTCCCCATTCGACGGCGAGAAACCGCCCGTGACGGCTTCGGGAGGATTGTTTTGAGAATTGTATATAAACCTTCGTGGTGTTTTCAAGGGTGGACTGGTAATCCGGAATTTATCTTCGGCAAATATTCGCCAGTAATACATATGGTTGTCCTTTAATCTGCTTTTTCCGGGAATCTCATGAAGTAAAACGCTGATACCGTTTGACGGAGGCGGGGTTAATGTGTCTATCCATGTTGCTGTTTGTAACGCAGGTACACGGATGCTGATTAGTGGCGGACGAAATTTTGAAGAATTGTCAATTTCGATAATATACGAAATAGTATCACCCGGGTCAGGGTCCCAGCCGGCTTCCCACCAGAACCCGGCTTCTGGTCCAATTTCCATTAGATCTCGCGGTAAAATCAATTTAACAGGACCCGCCGGTGGTTCGTTATATCGGTTAATCCAGAATGTGTGGATACTCGACCAGAAGGATTTGCTTTCTTCAAGATCTATCGACTGGACACGCCAGTAATATTGAGCGTTTTCGAGCAATGCAGTCTTCAGACGGATCCGGGTGTGGTTGTAGGGGCAGTCCTGTAAGATAAATTTTGTTCCGCTAAAGGAACGGTTTTGACTGATTTGAACCCGATAGCGAAGCTGGTCGGATACATCAGAATCATAAGCTGCGTGCCAGCGAATTACCGGGTGTTGCGTTTTTATAATGGCTGAATCGGGAAAGAAACCGGACTGCGGTTGTAGGGGCGGTTTGTTTATGTTATCATCATACCGGAAGTAGGCGCTTTCATGGGTTGACACCTCTCCTCCCCAATTATCAAAGATGCTTAGTTGAACATCATAATAGTGTCCAACAATCAGTTTACTAAGATCAATACGATGCAGCTGATAGCGAACGAGATTATTGTAGCCGATACTGAAATTAGACGCCAACCTGAATCTTGACAGGTCGACAAGAGTGTCCGAGAGGTGTTCGATAAATATCGGCTCTTTTGTATCATGATTTAAAATAATTACATCGAAGGATAACCTGTCGGCTTTGTCTGGGTCATCTTCAAATTGCCAGATAATATATTGCTCGGGGCTAAGAATTTGCCCGTTCCGGGGAGAGATTATAACAGGAACCGGAGGCGGCAGGTTTCCAAGATTAAGCGTGAACGATCCGCTCTGATTGCTGGTTTGTTTCAGACCTCCATGGTCTATTGCTGTTACTTTCCAATAATATGTCCGGTGGTTTTCGAAATCTCCCGGGGAGAGTTTTGTAAATTGTGGGGACGTTTGGGCGGTTTTGACGAGATATTTGAATGAAGGGTCGATGGAATATTCGACAACGTACTTTGAAATGCCTTTTCCAAATTTTTCATCGGGGTCGATGGCAGGACGCCACGTTAGAGTCGGGACTTCAATTAATGTATCCCCGCCAACGGGGGAGACTAAATCGAATTTATCAGGGATATCGTTAATTCTATTGATGTGGAATGGTTGTGCTTTGCTCCACGGAGAATATTCAACACCATCACTCGAACGGACTCTGGCGTAGAAAGTAGAATTGTCCGGAAGGATAATCGTAACAGGTATACGGTTCTGATTGGTTTGGACAATCGACGCCGACAGCAATGTGTCTAATTGCAGATCGTTGCCGGATGAATCTCCGGTGATTTGGAAATGATAAAAAAGGTCGGATGGCGGGATTTGGAGATCGTCGGACTGTACGATCGGGAAAGAAAAGTGGATACTTTCAAAAACCGGTGGCTTTTGCATACCAATTTGAGGAGCCGTCGGTGGTGTGTTCATCGTGAAAGATATTGATTCTTCAACGGACCAACCCGAATCCGGCGAAACAAGCTGAATTGAGAATAAGTATGTATTGCCGTCAAGTAAAGCGCCAAGACTGATAAAGTGAAACCGACTACCGTAATATCTATGAGCACCAGAACGCCACAGGATGGAATCCCTACTATCGGCAAGTTGAGAAATAATCATTTCCATCTGCAGATTCCCGGAGGTATCCGATAGAGACCAATGAAATTGGGGAGCATGATTTATGCATTGACGGGTATCGGACTCGCCTGAAATACCGAGATCGATTATTTCTACAGGGTTTTGGGATCTGTCTTTAGCATTAATGGTTCGGACTCCGAATGCGAGAAACAGAACCAGACAGATAATATCAATGTTTAATCGTAAATTGCGTCCCATACCCCATTAATTTAGATAAAGGGCTGCATTTTTACATCAATTTTAGGCAAGAAATTTAGATTAAGGTAATGTAGTAATAATTGGTATAATAGACAAATAATGGTGGCTGAAATAGCGGTAATCGATTAATACTCAGCGAATTACAGAGAATTTTTATATATTAAGATAAAAATGGTTAAGAAAACATGTCCCAGATGTCACTCTAGACAGACAAAAAAAAC
>JADHWC010000012.1 GCA_016783665.1 Fidelibacterota bacterium
AAATATGCATATTTTTATCACCTGTTCGGCTCCATGTAAACATTTCTTCCCAGGCAATAAGGGTTAATTTTCTTTCAATTGATACTTGCGTCATTTCTTTCTGTTGTACACAATGCGGCCAACCCCAGACAATTGCACCTGCTCGTACCTGAGACAAATCTTTTGCCAAAGGTTTGGGTATTAGCACACAATCAAAACCTTTCAGTATTTCTTCTCTGGAAGCAACTCGCCCTGATGTAAGTTTGGCTAAAGTGTTATCATCCATGCCAAATCTCAATCCATAACCTTCTTCAAAAGTGATTTGTTTTCGTAATCCCTTTGGAATGCGTTTTATATGTTCCGGATGAATGGCTACTCGTTTTTCGTTTTCTTTTAGTGATTTTCCAATCACACCGACTGTTAAGAGTTGTGTCATATTGCTGATTTCCATTTTTTTGATTTACAGATCCATAATATTTTCTTTATGTTGTATAACGTTCCCCGTGTATGTTTAGGGCAGGGGATTGGAACGGTTTCATCATCCGCCCGGGATAAAGATACAAAAGAGTTACTAACTTTCAAAATCCGCTCATCAACCCGCCTGAAACATACACGGGGTTATAGTCAGTGTATTCTTTTCGTTTTTAAATTTATTTATTTATCCAATAGGTTGAAAAACGGGATTTGATAATATCATTTCCCTGCATTCGTCCAAAGTAAGACCGTCTGCTACTAAATGCCATTGTCCAGTGTGACGAAAATAAGAAAAGTCAAACTGATTTTTTCCTGTATATTTTAACCTTATAAATTTCACTTCAAATTCATCCGTCAATCTATTGGGATGTTCTGATTTGAATTTTTCACATAAGTAAAAATAATTCTGATACCACTTTGAATAAATATCTATAAGATAGTTAAATATTTTATTTGGATTTTCTTTTATGTATTGACTTTTAAAACTCTCAACAAGTGGCTGAAAATAGTTTTGAATACTTATTTTGTCAAATTCTGAAGGTTTTGTTTTAGAATTTTTCACTGGTGAAAATACCCAGTATTTTTTTCTTTTTCATTCACTTAACACTTTTTCTACCTGAGCTTGCGAGAATCCGTCACTGATAAGGCTTATAAAGAGATTTTCCCTGAATACATCCTGGAATCGCTTAAACCCAAGTCTATTAAGACCTGGAACAAAAAACGAGTATAACGTCAGATCATTTGTAAAAAGGATGCACTTTCTTCGATCATTGCGTAACATATTAGCGTGCCAACCCCCGATATTGCCAGGTTACGCTTCCTTTTCGGAAGGCTCTATCCGCAACTCTTTAATTAGTTTTTGCGTACAACTGATTAATTGCATAAGTTCTCTTTTGATACATGACGGATTGCACATTAACCTAACGGTTTACAGCTATGCCCAGTTGGCTATTTATTAAGTCGTTCGATTTCCTGTTTTATTTCCTGAATAACTTCAATATTCATTATCACTTTCTTTTCTCCCGACTTTGAAGAAAAAATGTAAAAAACCTTGCCCCCGAATTCTTTTGTAAATTTCTCATGGCTCTTGAGTTGTAAACCTTTTTCCTTGAAAATTTGAGATAACTGAATGCCCTGATTAACAGGTTTTATTTGAATTCCAATGTATTTTTCCTTGATTTTAATGAAAAAGTCCACATTGAACAATCTATCCCATTTGTCAGGAGCAGGCTCAATTTTATAACCAAGTTCTTTTTCAAGTTGACCATAAATTGTTTTTATTTCGGTCATATAGCCGTCAAATGTTCTGTCAATGACTAATTGAAACATATAGTCTATACAATCTTGCTCATTGATTTCTTCAACTTCTGCTTGTATTACTTCGGTAATTTTTATATATAGTTTTTTCCCAAGTTCTTCAATGTGATCTTTTGACCGAACATTTTTAAAATAATACTCTCGCCATTCGTCAAGAATTTTTGGCGAACATTGTCTAATGCTTTCAGATGTTGGCCCAACGTTTCTTTTGAAGTTCAATTGAAATCGGTTCATTGCGCTATTTAGGATCCATTCTTTTGCCATACTATTTTCCTAAGTTTAAAAATTTGTTTTTGTATTTATAATCTGTTGAGATATCAACATCAACAAAGCCTTCTTTAATTAGATGAGCATTTATAAATGTTTTGTTTTGAAGATATAAATAGCAAAGAAGGTTATTTTTGTCATCATGTTTTTGCTTGTCATATTTCAAAAATACTTTTTGCCCTTTAGTTTTTTCTTCAAGATATTTTTTAGCTTCTCTATTGGAAACTTTATTTTCTTTTATACCAAGAAGCCTAATTATTAAATCATTATTTAATTTAATAAGTTCAGGACTTATTATTTCTTTTACCGAATAATACTCTTCTCTTGCTCCGCTATTCTTATCTATTTTTGATCCAAATTGTAATTTTTTAGGGTCGATTTTTTTATCGAGTTTATGGGTGTCAATAAATATATAAGGAAGTGTTTCAGATTTTTTTTCTAAATTCGAGTTAATGCCATCCTTTAGAAATTCATATTCTGTTCCAACTAAATCTGCTTGTCGGATATTGAGTTTTTGTTTGGCTATTTCTATGAATTCCGGATTAATCTCATAACCAACAGAATTACGTCCAAGGTTTCTTGCGGCTAAAGAAGTAGTGCCACTTCCCATAAATGGGTCTAAAACCGTATCGCCATAAAAGGCAAACATTTTAATTAACCTGGCAGGAAGTTCTTCGGGAAACATTGCGATATGTCCATCTTGTTTTGTGCCTGCGAAATTCCAATGACCAGCAAAGTAGGTATTCCATTCTTCTGTAGACATTTTTGAAAGTTCTTTGTTTTCTTTGGTAGGTTTAGGGGGATTTCCTTGCTTCTTAAGTATTAAAATAAATTCGTAGTCAATTTTCAAAATCCCGTTTCTTGGATACGGAAAACTTCCCATGATGGATGCTCCACCAGTAGTATTGGTTGTTGTAACTTTTTGCCAGATAATAGCACCCATATAATCAAAACCGATTGCTTCACAAAACTTAATTATTTCTGTTCGTATCGGAATTACTTTGTATCGTCCATAATAAACTGAACGGGCAAATTGATCACCTATATTTATACATAAACGACAACCTGGATGAAGAACTCTATGACATTCATTCCAAACAAGATTCAGATTGTTGATGTAACTTTCATAACTTTCATGAAATCCAATCTGGTCTTCAGTTCCATAGTCTTTAAGTTGCCAATAAGGTGGAGATGTTATTACTAAATGAACTGACTTGTCAGGCAGTAAATTCATTTGCCTGCTGTCTCCATTTATTATTTTATGTTTCGTTTTCAATTTTTTCCTTTTTTCACAAAGATAATATTCTCTCGGGGGCTTTTAGTTCAAAGTTCGGTTTTTTTTAGCCTTGCACCCAGCGGTTGTGTATAAACAATTGTATATATCCGCCCGATTTGGCAGTATAAACACAATTGTATTTATTTCGTCGATACACATAGGTTTTTTACCTGAATTTATTCACAACAGGATAATAAATAAGATCAACACAAAATGCAATAGAAATTTCTCATTAATAGTTCCGATGCTTAAACCTGTTTTGCCACTTTGTGGCAGGTTTAAAATTAAATAGCAATCTCAGGAGCATCTTGCTTTTGGAAAGACCGGTGCGTAATTTAATTGTGAAAGAGAGGAGCCAGATGTGCTCAGAACAGCCACGGAAGAAAAGATCAAGCAGGGCAAAGTCACAGAATGAGACCCTTTTACCAACTATTTGACCATACATCGGATTTGGGCGTTCAGGTGAGGGCGGAGGATTTGAAATCCCTTTTTAAGAACGCAGCGCTTACTCTGACGGACCTGATGACTGATATCAAAACAGTACGGAATCAATCCGACCGGATAATTGAAGTCGAAGCAGAAAATATTGAATTGCTGCTGAGAGAGTGGCTGAGCGAATTGTTATTCACGTTCCATACATCCGGCTTTCTGGTGTCCGATGTTGATGTTTTAGATATGAGCGTTAGGCGCTTTAAGGCAAGAATATTCGGTGAACAATACCAAAAAAAACGTCATGTTTTACAGAGGGAGATCAAGAGCGTTACCTATCATCAACTTAAAGTAATAGTTGAAGAACATGAAGCAACGGCACGATTTATTCTGGATATATAAAAATGAGCAATGAAAGATTGATACGGAAAAGCGCCTATTTGTGGGAAATACCCAAAGCCGGTCCGATGCGCGTTCCGGGGCGCATCTATGCTTCCGAGGCGCTGATGAGTCAGATTCAGCAGGATGAAAGCCTGAAACAGGTGGCGAATGTGGCTCAGCTGCCGGGAATAATCAAATATTCGCTGGCGATGCCGGACATTCACTGGGGCTATGGCTTTCCAATTGGCGGAGTTGCCGCCACTGACGCCGCTCAGGGCGTTATTTCTCCCGGTGGAGTGGGTTACGACATTAATTGCGGCGTTCGGCTTCTCAGAACGGATCTAAGCGCAGAATTTATCCGTCCCCGAATCAAAAACATAGTTACCGGATTGTTTAATAATATTCCCAGCGGAGTTGGTTCACACGGCGCTATAAGGAGATTAAGCAGGAGTGACGTTCAGAAAGTGCTATTAAAAGGCGCTCGCTGGGCGATTGAGAATGGATACGGAGCCAATGATGATCTGCGATACATCGAAGACAAAGGCTGCCTCGATAGAGCGGACCCGGATGTCGTTTCTCAACGAGCCTATCAGCGCGGAGCGCCGCAGTTGGGAACACTGGGTTCGGGAAATCATTTTGTTGAGATATCAGAGATAAGCGATATATACGACGAGAATGTCGCCCGTCAACTGGGACTGGTAAAAGGTAATATTGTCCTGTTGATCCATACCGGTTCACGGGGGTTGGGTTACCAGGTTTGTGATGATTATATCAAAGTGACGCTCCAGGCAACCGCTAAATATGGAATATCCGTACCGGATCGGCAATTAGCATGCGCGCCTTTGAACAGTCAGGAGGGCAGGGATTACCTTGGAGCCATGCGGGCAGCCGCGAATTTTGCTTTTGCCAATCGCCAGGTAATATCATCGCTGGTTGAATCGACATTCCAGAAAAGCCTGAACATATATCCCAACGATCTGGGAATGCGGTTGATCTGGGATATCGCTCATAATATTGCCAAGATCGAAACCCATAATGTTGATGGAAAACAGCGCAAAGTTTGTGTCCATCGCAAAGGCGCCACACGGGCATTTGGTCCCGGAAGTCCCGACTTACCGGATGAGTATCGTTTAATCGGGCAGCCGGTGTTGATTCCGGGTGATATGGGCACCGAATCTTATCTGTGTGTAGGAACTCAGAAAGCAATGGAAGAGACATTCGGCAGTTCCTGCCATGGCGCCGGACGAGTGATGTCCCGGCATAAGGCGAAAAAGAAAAGCATGGGGCGCAACCTGTTCAAAGAACTGGAGAATGCCGGCGTTTTTGTCATGGCGGAAGGTAAGGCAACCATAGCGGAAGAGATGCCTTATGCGTATAAAAATGTCACTGAGGTTGTGAATACCATGCATGCCGCGGGGATCACCAAAAAGGTCGCCCGATTTACACCGATGGGTGTGATCAAAGGGTGATATTTTAACCACGAATTGCACTAATTCCATAAATTGTCATCACGTCACGTCGCTTTTAACCTTCCGAAGGTTCGGAACCTTTGGAAGGTGACGACGCTGTTTTACTTCTCGTTCCGGGGCTCCCCGCCTGACAGGTCGGGCAGGCTGCTCCGGAACAGCACTGAGCTAGGTTGTTGCATTAAAGGTCATACCGCAAGGTAGTGTGGCTAGACTATATAATCAGCGGCAAATATTATCCCGGTTCTGATCGAGGAGCTTTGACAATTGCTCGATGTCCGAAAGTCCAAAACCGCCATAAACATAGTGCTCGCATTTTCGGATTATTCCGGCGCCATGATAAGGATCGACGACTTTATACTCAGCACCGCCGGGAATTCGGGGAGCATGGTGGATATGGAGAATATATTTTTCAAACAGATCGTTGGATTCTTTGATTGATGCCGATTTGATGATAAAAAGCCGGCACTGTTCCTCGTTAAAATCGTAAAATGCCTGATAACCTTTACTGAAGAAAGAATAACCCAAAAGATTTTTCGCAATAAACTGGATGGATTTTGGCCGCAGATTCTGCTCCGGAAAGGCAGAAAGCAGCGGGGGAAGGGAATTATCACTGTTTAGTAATTCAACGATGGATCGGGCAAGTTCAGTTAATACTGCTTTCGCATCGTCACCAAGGTCGTAGCTGTAAATTTTTAAATAATGCTTCCCGGTCAGAATAAACAGGTTCGAGCCGTCAATATAACTCTCAGCACCGATATTCAGGTAATTTGCATCAGGCGAACGCTCCTGACTATAAATTCCATAAGCAAACAGGGGAGATGTATGGGTGTAAATTTCGACGGTAATTTCCTGCTTTCTGCGGTTTTTATAATAGACAACATCCAATTGCTGGAATTCATAACTGAGGTATAGTTCTGAAGCCCCGTTGATATGATCGAAGAGGTTGTCCTCCAAGTAAACCTGTATATCTTTTGACGGTTTCCATTGTCCAATCTTTGGATATTTTTCAACGTTTTTAAGATGTATTACATCATTTGAAAAGAAAGCTAAAGCAAATAGAACGATCAGGAAGACGAGAATATTTTTAGTTTTCATTTGTAAATCTCTATTTATACAAAGAATTGTTCCGGAACGGATTTCAGGGAGATTACCTCTGCTATTTTTTCCTGTATATTAAAACCTTTTGGACATTTCACTATACAGGATGAACAATCCTGACATACATTTGAATTTACATCTAACGTCGAAATTAATTCTTTCGATTCCCAATGATTCCGGTAGGCGTAGGCATACATGTGAGCCCGCATCAGGTCAGGAATCGGCAGATGCTTGGGGCACTGTTTCAGACAGGTTTCACAACCCTGGCAATAAACTCCTCTAGGAGAATTATATCCAAGTTCCAATAATTCGCTATCCTTTTCGTTAAAGACCATATCTTCCATGACAGATAAATCCGTTTCCATTTGTTCAAAGGTTGTAAAACCCGGAATAATAGTCGTAACATTTTTATCCTGTAAAACCCATTTTAATGCTGCTTTTGCATCGACTGGTTTGGCTTTTTCTTCATCAAGATAACCACCGGCAAGAGCTTTCATTCCTACAATCCCAATACCGACGGCTGCAGCGTCCGCGATTGCCTTCTTTATTTCAAGATGATGATCCTGTTTGAAATTATAGGAGGTGAGGATGACATCATAAAATCGACTGTCGATCGCTGCCTGAATGACTTCCGGTTCATTACGATGGGTGGAAACTCCGAGAAAGCGGGCGCGTCCCTCTTTTTTGATGGCCGCCATAGCCTTCATCAGTGGTTCGAACAGAGTGGCTTCCCGTTTCCAGGAATTGTGCAGATACAGAATGTCCACATAGTCCAGCCCGAGTCGCTCCAGGCTTTCACTAAACTTTTTGATAAAATCTTCGCCGGTCGTTTCTTCGGTAAAAAGACCTGTTTGACGGTTATAAGGACGTCCGGGAATTTTTGTGGCAATAACAAATGAATCCCGGGGATAATCTTTGATAACCGTTCCGATCATTTTTTCATTTTTTCCGCGCTGGTAAGACCATGCGGTATCAAGATGGACAATTCCGGCATCCAATGCCGCTTTGACGAGGTTGGGATTATCTGCATTCATAACACCCATGTTAATGACAGGAAGTTTGATACCGGTTTTACCGAGAGTACGGTAGATGATTTTCCGTTGTTTAGCAGGATTTGGTTTAGGCTCGACAGCCTTATCCGGTGATAACATCACATAGCCACCGAATCCGGCTGCAGCCGTCCTGAGAAAGTCGCGACGATTCAATGGTTTTTGATTTTTCAATTCTTACCTCACATATTTAAAATTATTCACGCATAAACTCAACTTTTCCATCAACTATCGTTATCATTATCCGACAATTTTTAATTTCTTCCGGTTCAATCATTGTCAAATCATGATCAATTATGACAATATCAGCGAGCTTACCTCTTTCAATCGAACCTTTGATTTTTTCTTCAAAGGACGCATAAGCAGGGTGGAGGGTATAGCATTTCAGAGCCGCTTCAACGGATACCTTTTCTTCGGGCACCCAGCCGTCCGGGTTCAATCCATCCAGTGTCTGTCGAGTTACAGCGGCATAAATGCCCAATAGTGGAACCGGCGGCGCGACATACCAGTCGCTTCCGAAAGCGACAATAGCGCCGGATTTTAATAGACTGTTATAAGCGTATGATTGTTGAACCCGATCGTGTCCTATCAAGGACTCAGCCCAGCGACCATCATCGATGGCATGATAGGGCTGAACGCTGGCAATAACTCCTAATTCACGGAATCGTGGAATGTCAGTCGGTCTCAAATGCTGAACGTGTTCGATTCTGAATCGACGATCTCGCTTGCCATTCTCGTTCAGTATCTTTTCATAAATATCAAAAATGATTGTGTTGGCTTTATCACCGATTGCATGGGTGATTGATTGCAAACCGCTGGCATCGGAATTAAGAATCATCTGGTACAAATCCTCTTTTGATGTCACTAACAAGCCGGTGTCTGTAGGCTGATCGCAGTAGGGTTCATGAAATAGGGCTGTATGAGATCCTAAGGAACCATCAACAAAGGATTTTAATCCACCAATTCGGAGCCATTTTTTACCTGAACCATTTGTTTTGATCTTTTCATCTAATCTTTGCCATGTTGACAAAGGGACTGCCGCCGATATACGGATACGGAGTTTATTCTTTTTGTTATAATGTTCAAAAATCCGGAGATCATCCCAGGAGCCCATATGATGAACTGCTGTGACGCCTTGTTCCAGTAAATATTGCATGGCGGCATCCAGCGCCTGGTATTTCAGTGAATCACTTGGCTCACCGATTATCGGGTAAATTAATTCCATGGCATTATCTTTTAAAATTCCGGTAGGTTTACCTTGTTTATCTCGGACAATCGTTCCTCCGGAAGGTGTGACTGTTGATTCGTCGATATTTGCCAGTTTTAAAGCGAGACTGTTAGCGAGCGCCATATGACCATCAAGCCGGTTGATCCAAACCGGATTATCAGGCGTCACGTCGTCAATCCAGTCCCGTTTGGGTAAATCGCCACCCCATAAACTATGGTCCCAGTCACCGCATAAAATCCAATCACCCGGTTCACAGGTTTTTGCAAATTCGGCAAGGCGATTTCTGAATTCCTCCGGTGTATCAGCATCACGCAACTGAACTGACGACAATCTGAAACCGCCCTCGAGAAGATGAATATGAGAGTCCGTAAATCCCGGCGCTACAAACATTCCATTAGCGTCGATAATAATTGTATTCTTTGAAGTTTTTGAGGTGATTTCCTTTGTTGAACCAACATAAGTAATGATATTGTCATTTACTGCAATAGCTTCCGCCCATGGCTGGTTGGGATTAGCAGTCCAGATCCTGGCATTAATAATAGCTAAGGACACAGATTCCTCCGATAGATTCTTTTGACAGTTAAATATTAATAGAAAAGGAGTTAGCAATAGCGGGAATAAAAAATATTTCATAAGATGATTCTCAGCAATGATTATATGATCTAATTGAGAAATATTGCCTAAATTTAAAAAAAAATCATTTAGATACCAGAAAATCGAAAAGAAATTGCAGAATTTTTATTGAAATGCTGAATCAGCTTTCATTTTTGCCGAAAACATTTCAAATTTACACTAAGATGTTAAAAATGAGATTACTAATTGTCTGGGTTTTAGTTTTAGCAGTTGCTTGCACGAAAATTGAAAAGGTTTATGTATTACCCGACAGAGAGGACATAGTAAGCGCGATCTACGAAAAGATAATGACTGATGGCTCGTTGTCTATCGACGGCTTAAACGACAGTAAGGCATATTTTCTTGATTACTCCTCTTCATCACTATCAAAAATGCTTTTTCCTGACACGGTTGAATACGGATTTTCTAATATTAAGATAGGGCGCAACATTTCACAGGTAGTTGATACAACGATTATCTATGATATAAAGTGGGATTCGGCTTATGTTGACATAAAGTATTACTTGAAGGGTAATTTAAAAATAGTTCTGTACGATATAACAATAGACAGTTCAATTTCGTCAGTTCAATATATCGATTCTACATGGTATGATACAACGGGGTATGCAGTCGATTCAACATGTAATGATACCACTGGAATCTGCGAGTATGATACAACTTATACAGTTGAAACACACGTGGATACAGTTGACAGCGTCATTACGTGGTCTTATACGGAGTCATTTTCTCCGGTTGATTCAACCACAAAATCTTTTACACACAGAACACATCAAAAAGCCATTTTTCTTAGAACACAGAACACCAATAACGCCTCGAAAGACTGGCAATTACATAAAATAACACCCATGATATTTGAACCCTCTGACAATTCTCCTGAAATCCGTCAAGCACAAATTGCTCTTGCCGGTACGCCATCGAGCATTGTGTTATCTGCTTTAGAGGGTGGAAATCCGTTATTGACCTATTTTAATCGAGATTCATTGCCGCTAATCAACTATAGCGGAACAGTAACGCTATCGTCTGTTTTAGTAGAGAATGAAAATCCATATCCTCGGCAGCCCGGTGAATTGGTTATGGCACACTTCGGGCATGGTGTGAATATATACAAGATCCGGAAAGGACTAAGCGATCCTGACGATGATGGAAGTCATACCGGCAGTTTCAGCGTCAATTCGCATGGGACAAAAGTGTACCGTTTATTTATTGATCTCATTGATTATAATTCAATTTTTACACGCACAGGCGCATATAAAGCACATATCTGGATGATCCCATTCCAGGTTCCCTGATATTTTTCCTATAAATTTAGATCGATCACCATGAGTATGGAATATGAAGCAACTAGCTGACTTGAAATCCATGATCAATTACTAAACAACTTAAAGATACAAATAGGAAATAAGAGGAAATAGATAACTATTAATCCTTGGATATTCTATGTATATATTTTAAAATATGGCGCTTTTTGGAGAGGTGTCCGAGTGGTTGAAGGAGCACGCTTGGAAAGCGTGTGTATCTTATAGGTACCCAGGGTTCGAATCCCTGTCTCTCCGCACATATCAACATCGATACAAACATCAAGTTTTTCTTTGAGCGGAAATGTATATATACTGATCACGGCCTGCCCGGCGAAGTGTAACGAAGCCGGGTCTCTCCGCTAATTATTTCAAAAATACGCCATTTGATTCTCGTTCCGGGGCTCCTGCTCCGGAACGATATTAACAGATTGGTTGCAGAGTGCAACCCTGCAACCAGAGATATGAGACTGTCGGCTACGAAGCAGCCTTTTCGACCTTCACGCAGGGAATTCCGTAAACTTATTACATCTCATAAACGTAGGGGAAAATAAAATATTTCTTGCTACTTACCGGTCGGTTAGTTATATTACCGACCGGTAAGTAAGGAGACGCTATGAGTCACAATGAAAACACTAAAGAAAGAATTATTGGAGTAGCCATCGAGTGCTTTGGCGAACTCGGCTACGACGGAACGTCTATGCGTTTAATCGCGGAAAAATCCGGCGTCAGCAAACCCGCCATCTATTATTACTTTCCTGATAAAGAAAGATTATTTGTTGGCGTTGTCGAGTTTGTTGTCCGGAAATTTCAGTCTCAACTTGAAAACATTAAAAATTCAAATAAAAATACCTTGGAAAAATTAGAGGCTATCCTTTTGTCCCCGTTTAAGCCCACAAAGAATCGGGCAACAATTCGTCGTTTTATGAACAGTATCTTCACCAGCGGTATTAAAATGAATAAGCATTTTGATCATCGCAAAATGTTTGAAAGCCAGCAAAAAATAATACATGATATCATTCAGCAAGGTAAAGACGAAGACATCTTTAGCGCTGATATTGACGTCAAAGTCTTTATGTATGGATTAATAGGTACAATGAATCTCTTTTCAAGAGACCACATTTTTGATGATGCGCCACCAATTAATAAAAAAATAGCGGATCAGATTTTAAAACAGTTTGTTGATGGTGTGGGAAAACACTCTGAAAATAATACAGGGGAATCACATGAATAATAGAAGGATTTTAATTTTAGTTGCGGCAATATTACTGACGTCTCAATCCGGCATTATATATGCTGAGACTCTGGATCTGGACCTGATGACTGCCAGAAAAATTACACTCGAAAACAATCCAGGCATAAAACTGGCTCGTGAAGGAGTAAATAAATCAAAATTACAGATCACCGAGTCAAGAAGTAACTTTTTCCCGAGTTTTAATGGATTTTCAAGTCTTCAGCACGCCTGGGACCTCCAGGTAAATATTGTACCGAATTTTATTAAAGAAATGATGGGACCATTAACACCAGGGTATGATGATATGCCCGATTATGTCGAGATGTCATTTGGACTTGAAAACACTTTAGTATATGGCGTTAGCGTAAATCAACCATTATTTACCGGAGGCGCAATCTGGAATGGTTATAAAATGTCAAAACTTGGACATGATATTTCTGTTTCACAGTTAAAATCAACAGAACAAAAAGTGTTAGGTGATCTTACGTCGGCATATTACGGATTGTTATTTGCAAAATCGCTTTTATCAGTGACTAAAGAGGCCATGACTTCAGCTGAGAATAATCTCGAACAGGTAAACAAGTTTTTCAAGGTAGGCAAATCTTCAAGATTCGATGTGCTGAGAGCAGAAGTACAGGTTGCTAATTACAAACCCATGGTTGTTTCAGTAAAAAATAACATGCGACTTACTGAATCAAGGCTTAAAATAATTATGGGACTAAACACTGAAGTTATATTTAATATTACTGATAAATTGGAATATGAAAAGTGTGATTTATTAGATAAAAGTATTGATCAAATAACGGAAATTGCCTTTAGAAACAGACCGGAAATGAATATGATGTCTGCTCAGAAAGCAATTTCGAAACGACAGTTGTCACTAGCTGTTTCAGCTGCGATGCCATCAGTAGTATTTGGATCTACTTATCAATATATGGGCCAGAGAAATAAAAATTTTCATTTTACTGATGACGATCTGAACAAAGCTTTTAATTCCTCAATTAGTATCAATATACCTCTATTTAACGGTTTGAAAAATACATCCAGGATACAACAAGCCAAAATAGCCATAAAGGAAAGTAATCATCAGGAAGAATCGCTAAAAAATGGTATTAAACTAGAAGTAAAATCGGCTTATTTTAAAATGAAAGAAGCCGAGGAGAAAGTTGAAACTCAGAAAAAAACAATAGAACAAGCCAAGGAAGCATTACGTTTGGCAAATTTGATGTATTCCGAAGGCGCCAGTACACAGTTGGATGTTTTGAATGCCAATCTGGCGCTTAATCAAGCCAAGATGAATTATCAGCAATCATTATTTGAATATAATGTAGCGCTTGCAAACTTAAAAAAATCAATAAATCTGTTATAGGAGTTGAAAATGAAGTCCATTTTGTCATATTTACTAATTACCGTTTCTGTTGCAGCTGTATTGTTAATTAGCAACTGTGGGAAACCTAAAGCAACTGTATCGGATGAAAAAGAGCGGATATTTCCAGTTCAGGTTACTAAAGTAAAACGAGCAAATATCGAACGTAACATTGCTTATTTGGGCAATCTCGAAGCATACCAAGAAGTGCGGGTATTCTCTACCATACCAACCCGGATGACTGAATTGAAAGTTGATGTTAATGATTTCGTTAATGAAGAGGATTTACTTGCAGTAGTTGATAATATAAAGATAAAACAGGCTGTTATACAGGCTGAAGAGGGATTAAAATCGACTCAGGCGCAATATGAAAATGCATTAGCAGAATGGAAAAGAATTAAAAAATTATATGATCAAAATGCTGTCAGTCAATCTCAATACGATGCTGTTAGAACACAGAAAGAGGCAGCTAAAGCAGCAGTAAATCAATTGAAAGCAGGATTGAAATCAGCAAAAGAACAATTAAATGATAGTTTTATCAAAGCGCCTATATCAGGAATTATTTCAACCCGAACATACAATGTTGGTGACCAGACCAGTCCCCAATTTCCTGCTTTTACAATTGTCCAGATGGATAAAATCAAAATAAACATTGATATAGTCGAAAGTCAAATTGCGCTGATTATTCCCAATCAACGAGTAAATATTACTGTTAATACATATCCGGGTGATGTCTTTACCGGCATAGTAAACAAGATATATCCGACAATAAACCCAATGACCCGAACGGTAAAATGTGAAATCATTATTGACAACCCTGAATATCGTCTTAGACCGGGTGGGTTTGCGCGTGTCGAAATTGTTACTGATGAGCATGAAAATGTGCTTGTTGTTCCCAAATATGCGATTATAGAAAAAACATCGCTTGAATACCTGGGAGGCGAGATAACTAATACACGTATAAATACTAAAAATTATGTTTTTATCGTAAAGAATTCCGTTGCATTAATGCAACAGATAGAAACTGATATTGTTAACAATAATTATGCAGAAGTAATATCAGGTCTAAACGGCGGAGAAGATATTATAACTATTGGACAATATAATATATCTGATTCTTCAATGGTTGAAATAATTGAAGAAGGGGAATAATAATGAAAATATCAAAAGTTGCCATAAATCGTGGCATCACCTTTACGATGATATATATTATTGCGATTGGATTTGGTTTATTTGGCCTCGGACAACTGAAACTTGATCTTTATCCGGATATTACATTCCCCATAATAGGTATAATGACCGATTACAAAGGTGTTGGTCCTGAAGATATTGAAAATTCTATAACACGACCGTTGGAAAAAACAGTCATAACAGTAGAAAATCTTGAAAAAATAACCAGTTGGTCAAAATCAGGTTCATCGACTCTGTTACTGGAATTCGATTGGGGAACTGATATGGATCAGGCTGAGATCGATGTTCGAAAAATGATTGATTTTGTACGTGATTACCTGCCGGACGAAGCATCTCAACCGATGAGTTTCGCATTTAATCCCTCAATGCAACCGATCATGTTTATAACAGTCAGTTCGGATAAGCTGGGCATGGCTGAACTGCGTAAGTTAATCACTGATCGGATTGAACCATCTCTGGAACGTATTGTCGGCGTTGCATCTGCCGGTACTACCGGTGGTTTGGAACGACAAATTCGAATTTTAATCGATCCCCGGAAATTAGCTGCTCATGGTGTCGCATTACAGACAATTATTCAAACTCTTGGAATGGAAAATCTTCAAATTCCCGGCGGTTTGATTGATGATGAATACACTGAATATGCGGTTAGGACTTATGGTGAATACACGAATGTTGACCAGATTCGAAACACAGTCATAGGAGTGCGAGACGCGGCGCCGATTTATTTAAAAAATGTTGCTCAGGTTATCGATGGATATAAAGAACAATCTGAAATTGTACGAAATAACAATCAACCTGCAATTTTCATGTTCATTCAGAAACAATCAGATGCGAATACTGTCCAGACAGCGTCCGCAGTTTTGGAGGAATTACCTAAGATATCTGAAGAGATCGGGCAGGGAATTGAGTTTAATATTATCTGGGATCAATCCAAATTTATCAAGAGATCCTTGAGCAACCTTACCAATACAGCCATTCAGGCATTTTTTCTGGCATTTTTAGTATTACTTTTCTTTCTGAGACACATTCGAAGTTCGTTAATAGCATCAATTTCGATTCCGGTTTCAATTATCATTACATTTTTCGTAATGAGTCAAATCGGTGTTACCCTGAATATTATCTCAATGGCAGGGTTAGCGCTCGCCGTTGGTATGTTAATTGATAATTCTATCGTAGTTCTGGAAAACATTTTCCGACATCGTGAAATGAATAAAGAAATCCGCATTGCATCTGACGATGGCACTACTGAAGTAGGTGTGGCAATTATAGCATCGACACTTACTACATTGGCAATATTTGTTCCGATCTTTTTTGTACCGGGTATCGCCGGTGTTATGTTTAAGGATATGGTTGTATCAATTGTATGTTCATTGTCAGTTTCATTGTTAGTAGCGCTGACACTAATCCCGTTAATGTCATCCAGACTTTTAGGAAAGGAAAAGAAAAGGAGCGACAACAAACTATTAAGATATTTAGATGAAGGTATTGGAAATTTTATCGAAGCCACCGAAAAATGGTATGTTCGGCTACTTGACTGGGCCTTAGGTCATAAAAAATATGTATTTGTTGTAATTATCGCGCTTATTGTTGCTACTATTATAGTTTTCCCGAAAGTTGGCGGCGAGTTTATGCCGAAAACCGACCAATCTTTTATTCAGGCTCGGGTAGAAAGAGAAACAAGGGCTTCATTGACAACAACCGATAAAACATTCCGTAAAATGGAAAAAATTATTGATGAGGAAGTTCCGGAAGCGGATAATGTTCAAATTAGTTTTGGTATGGGCGAAGGGTTTGCCGCCATGTTTGGCTCTGGCTCAAACCGAGGCGAGATTAACATCAGTCTTCCCGATGTCAATGAACGTAAACGTGATAGTTTTGAAATTGAATCGATACTTCGTAAGCGCTTTGAAAAATTGCCGGGAACAAAAATCACTATGGAATCAGGCGGTATGATGTTTGGGAGTGGCGGAGATATTGAAATCAAGATTTTCGGGTATGACCGCAAAATCACTACTACTTTAGGTGATGAACTTGAAGAACGGATGAAAAAAGTTGATGGCGTTGTAGATATTATTAAAAGCTATAGTCAACCTAAACCGGAATACCAGATTCGTATTGACAGAGACCGTATTTCCGTACTTGGTTTATCAGTTTATCAGGTTGCCACTACAATTGAAGCGGCAGTGAAAGGTAAATTGGCAACAAAATTCCGCGAAGGCGGTGAAGAATACGATGTGGTCGTTCAACTTGACGAATCTTACCGTCAATCGAAGACAGATTTGGAAAATATTTTCATTACCTCATTGACTGGAGCTCAAATACCATTAAAAAATGTTGCTACCGTTATTTCGGGCGAGGCTGCTTCTCAGATCGATCGTGAAGATCAGGAAAGAATGGTTAGTGTCTCATGTTCGGTGACCGGACGGGATTTACAATCTGTATTAAAAGATATTGAAAATGAGATCCAACGGATGAATTTCCCGCCGAATTATCGTTGGGAGATCGGCGGTCAGGCTGAAGACATGCAGGAATCTTTCATGTGGCTCGGAATTGCGATTATTGTTGCTATGTTTTTGGTATATATGGTAATGGCGTCGCAGTTTGAATCATTATTGGATCCTTTTATCATCATTTTCACAGTACCATTAGCCATAATAGGCGCCGTTTGGGGTTTATTCCTGACTGGTACAACAATGAGCGTAACTGCTTTAATTGGGATGATATTATTAGTCGGTATTGTTGTTAACAACGGAATCGTGTTGGTGGATTATATTAACCAGCTAAGGGAAAAACATGGGCATGATTTATGGGTCGCGATTTTAATTGGTGGAAAACGCAGAATGCGACCAATTTTAATGACCGCATTAACTACTATTCTGGCTATGATACCGATTGCTCTGAAACTCGGTTCCGGCGCTGAATTATGGGTTGGGATGGCACGTGCTGTTATCGGAGGTTTAACATTAGCAACACTATTGACATTAATATTGATCCCTATTATCTACCTGTTTTTTGAGCAGATAACGCTAAAACGCGCCATGAAGAAACATAAGTGTGAAATGAAGCCTATCGGAAAACCGGAAGACTTTGATCTTTCTAAAATTGTGTAGATAAAAAGGCTGGTGTCTCCACTCCGGCGGTGAAACGGTGAAAAAAGCTACAGAGTACAATCCCATAGCCAGAAGGAAGCGTAAGGATAACTTTGCGAAAGTTATCTAATGGTACTTCACGATATCTAATTGAATCTTTCGTGTAATCCGAAGAATCTTTCGCAAAGTTAATTATCACGAGGAGAAGGGGGAAATGTTTATTTAAGTTTAGCCGAAAATTTCTTGATTTCACCTTTTACAAAGGTCATCAATACATTAAAGTCATTATCAAAAACTACAACGTCGGCATCTTTTCCGGGAATCAGCGATCCTGTTTCAATCTGACGACTTATTACTGTAGCTGGATTTGCGCTTGCCATTCGTAGTGCGTCCTGAAGGGGAATACCCATTTCATAAAGACTCTGCACACCTTTGATCATCGTCAATGCCGACCCGGCGATTGTTCCGTCTGATTTACGTTTAAAAAGTCCGTCCTCAATGGTTACTTCTTCGTTATTGGCGATAAGGTTATCGCTTGTTAATCCGGTTGGTCCAAGAGCATCTGTTACCAGGACAATTTTATGGACTGGCTTCACGCGTAACAGTAGATCCAATATTGCTTTATGAACATGATATCCGTCGGCGATTACTTCACAAGATACGTTAGGATGAATCATAATTGCGCCAACCACACCGGGATCGCGGTGATGTAATCGTCTCATTGCATTAAAAAAATGAGTTGAATGTAAGATACCGGCCTGCATTCCTTCCAACATATTTTCATAAGTTGCATTAGAATGCCCGGCAGAAACTACAATACCGTTTTTACCGGCAAGAATTGCCAGGTCATGCATGTTTTTCAACTCAGGCGCGACAGTCATAATTGCGATATGACCATCAGCCAATTCCAGATACTTTAGCATCAAATCTATGTCAACAGGTTTCATATATTTTCCTGTCATTACGCCAGGTTTTTCCGGTGAAATAAATGGTCCTTCGAGATGCATTCCATAAATTTTTGCGCCCGGTTCTTTTCCGATCGCAGCTACAACTGCTTTGATGGATTGGATAAAGTCATCGTCAGGTTGAGGATATAAGGTAGGGCAGAAGCCGGTAACGCCATATTCGACCAAGGCCCGAGACATTTCCAGAATTGATTCAATTGTACCATCAGATGTATCGTAACCGTGCAGTCCGTGAATGTGCGTATCAATAAATCCCGATGCAATATTGGCTCCGTTTAAGTAATATATTGATGCGTCTTTTGGAAGCCGGCGTTTTTTAAATCGTTCGTTGGTAATGACATCCTCAATTTTACCATCATGAATTATTACCGTGCTTTTTGGTAAAACCGTGATTCCTGTATAAACTGTTGCATTATGAAGACAAATCATACTCATCATCAAACTCCGTTATTTCCGTTTGCAAATTTGATGAAAATATTTCATAATTGAAAGTATTTCATAATGTGAGGTAAATTTGTCTATAAATTGCTACTATTTAGTTCCAATATACTTTATATTGTCTTCAAAGATACCTTTAGAAATTTATGAAAAATGATAAATTATAGATGATAGATGATAAATAGTTAATCCTTAGGATGAAAGCTTTGGTAAAACCAACAAAAAAACCTATCTATCAAATCAACCAGGGAGAGCTAAAGAAACTGTCACTACTCAATGAAACAAATAATTAAGAAAAGGAAATTTTTATGAAATCTAATTACAGATGGGTTTTGGGAATTGTAATCTCTCTGATAATGTCCCAATGCAGTTCTTTGCATTATATCAAAACGATCAATGCAAATGTGAGCGGCACATCACCCAAATATGCTCGAAATAAAGCCATAAAATCGTTCAGATCGCAGGTAAATGAACTCGTAAATGCTTCCCATTTGCAACCGTCAATTATGGGAATTTATATTGAAGAATATCAAACGCGGGATATTATCTATTCCCTGAATCCACACACTTTATTAATGCCGGCAAGCAATATGAAATTGTTTACGACATCCTCGGCGCTGGCTATATTAGGACCGGATTATCGTTATCAAACATCACTTTATATGGATGGTGCTATAAAAGATGGGATTCTTAATGGCAACTTAATCATCAGAGGCTCAGGTGACCCCAGCATTTCCGGTCGTCACAATGGCGGCAATCAGTTGGAAATGTTTCAGAATTGGGCGGATACGCTGCGCTCAATGGGTATCCGGAAAATCAATGGCACAATTATCGGTGATGATAATATATTCGATGACATCGGACTGGGATACAGTTGGGGCTGGGATGATTTGTCGTACTATTATGCTGCACAGATAGGAGGACTATGTTTTAATGACAACTGTATCGATCTTTTCATAATTCCTAACGACTCGATAGGAGGGAAGCCTCAAATTTTGACAAAGCCGCCAATGAATTATATGGAAATCATCAATGAAATCGCAACTGTTTCAGCGGACTCTTCAACTTATATAGATTTTCACCGAAAACCAGGCGTAGAGGTCGTCACTATTTATGGGACTATTAAAGCAGATGCGGATACGGTTAAAGAATGGGTCACAGTTGAAAATCCAACGAATTATACATTATCGGCTTTTAAATATACACTCGAAAATAATGGTATAACTGCCAATACTATCAGCGATATAGACGAATTACCTGTTAAAGATCTTGATTACGATAGTTATAGATTAATCGCTGCTCATGAATCCGTTCCGCTTTCAGAAATAATTAAAACCATCAATAAAGTCAGTCAAAATTTTTATGCTGAACAACTCCAAAAAACGCTGGGAGTTGAATTGAAAGAAATTGGTACGAGTAAAAAAGGCATAGAAGCGGAAAAAGACTGGTTAAGCAGAGTAGGCATTAGCCCCGACGATGTGTTCATTGTCGATGGTTCAGGACTCTCCCGGCACAATTTAGTAACGGCACACCAGATTGTGACGATCTTACGATCAATTCGCAATCACAGCGATTACAAGGTATTTTTTGATTCTTTGCCAATCGGTGGCGTGGACGGAACATTAAAAAATCGATTGAAAGGCTCGAATGCCGTGGGGCACGTCTTTGCAAAAACAGGATATGTCGGCAGAGTACGGGCATTATCAGGGTATGTTTATGCCGCAAACGGACGGGAATATATCTTTTCAATCCTGGTTAATCACTATCCTGTTCCTACCAGTAGAATAAATGATATGCAGGATCATATAGCAACGCTGTTATATAATTTAGATTATTGATCTATAGATGACTCATTTTCCCGAATCACTTCATCAAAAAATAAAACAGGCTCCTGTTGACCCGGGGTGTTATCTCTATAAAAATAAACAGGGCAAAATCATCTATATCGGAAAAGCCAAAAATCTGGCTAATCGCGTTAAATCGTATTTTGTAAATACTCATTCAAAAGACCCCAAAACACAAAGCCTCGAAAAACATATTGCCGATGTTGAATTCATTGTAACACTTTCCGAGGTAGAAGCGCTGATACTTGAAAACACATTAATCAAACAACACCGTCCCCGTTATAATATATTTCTGCGTGATGATAAAACCTTTCCCTACATACGTATCACCAATGAACCATTTCCACGAGTATTCATCACACGACGCTTAATAAATGATGGTTCAAAATATTTTGGGCCTTATACCGATGCCAGAGCAATTCGGGATACTCTGCAAATAATCAAGAAAGCATTCACAGTTAGAACATGCAAATTTCGCTTGGATAATGAAACAGTAAATGCAAAAAAGGTGAAATTGTGTTTACAATATCATATTCACAATTGTGAAGGACCTTGCCGGGAATTAATATCCAAAGAGGAATATGATACAATGATTTCCAAGATAGAGGCGTTTTTAAAAGGAAACTTATCGGAAGTTGTTAATTATATTCAACGTAAAATGGAATCTGCGTCTGAAAAATTGCTGTTTGAATTAGCGGCAAGATACCGTGACAATATCAATTTATTACAACACTATGCCAAACGGCAGTCAGTGGAATTCATGGATTTTAAAGACCGGGATTTCATAAATATCTTTTCTGAAGGTGATACATGTGTGGGAATCGTCATAAGAGTGCGTTATGGAAAAATGCTTGGCAAAGATACAATTTTTCTTGAAGGTGTTTCGGATGTTGAGCAAGCTGAAATTATGCGCAATCTTATTCAACAGTATTACAATCAATCTCAATTAATCCCCGAGGAAGTAAATGTCAACATTTATCCATCTGAACAGGATATTCTGCAAAAATGGCTCACCAACAACCGGCACGGTTCGGTCAAAATTACAAGTCCCGCCCGTGAAGAAAAATTACGCTTAATGCGTTTAGCGGAAAAGAATGCCCGGATTCACCTGCAGGAATATTTGCTAAAGAAGAGCCAAACAGAGAACTACGTTCCTAAAACTCTAAAACAGCTTCAGATAGATCTCTCATTAACAGAATTACCTAAACGAATTGAAGCATTTGATATATCGAACATTCAGGGAAAATTCGCGGTAGGTTCTCTGGTAACATTTATCAATGCCCGCCCGCAGAAAAGTGACTACCGTCGATATAAAATTAAAACAGTTAAGGGAATTGACGATTTTGCGATGATGACTGAAGTTGTTCGCCGACGTTACTCACGCCAGCTTAAAGAAAAAAATGAATTACCAAACCTGATTGTTATCGATGGCGGCAAGGGACAGCTTTCAGTTGTAAATCAAATCCTGAAAGAACTTCGATTAGATTCAATACCAATAATTGGATTGGCGAAAAAATTAGAGGAGATATATTTACCTGATCAACAAGAACCAATGATTTTACCACGAAATAGTCTTTCGCTAACGTTGTTACAGCGAATCCGGGATGAGGCGCACAGATTTGCAATAACATATCATCGAAATCTACGTGGGAAAGGAGAACTCACTTCTGTATTGGATCATATACCCGGTTTAGGTACTAAGAAAAAACAGCTGTTGTGGAATTACTTTAAAACTATTTCGAAAATGCGGTCAGCTTCAATTGATGACTTTTGTAACGTTGATGGAATAGGTCTAAAATTAGCAAAAATCATCTGGGATTATCTCCATCACGGTTAATTATTTAAGAATTTCTTACTGTATTTCTGTAAAAAGATTAGGAAATTAGACGTCGTTTATTGACCTCATAAAATCATTAAAATATTTGGAGATTTGATGACTAAAATTCAAGAGCCGGAAGTTACTTTGGATCTGGCGACTCAACATGGATTAAACGAAGAAGAATGGGAACGTATTATAGATATTCTAGGTCACAAACCAAACTATACCGAATTGGGCATATTCTCTGTAATGTGGAGTGAGCATTGCAGTTATAAAAATTCAATTGCCATGTTAAAAACTCTGCCCAGAACCGGGAAAAAATTACTTGTTGGCGCTGGCGAGGAGAATGCCGGATTAGTAGATATCGGAGATGGTCTGGCAATTGCGTTTAAGATAGAAAGCCACAATCATCCCTCCGCAATTGAACCCTTTCAGGGAGCGGCAACCGGAGTGGGAGGGATTCTACGAGATATTTTTACCATGGGCGCCCGCCCGATCGCATCATTGAATTCGCTTCGTTTTGGACCTTTATCTGTGCCGAGAAATCGTTATTTATTTGATGAGGTTGTAAAAGGTATTGCTCATTATGGAAATTGTATGGGCGTGCCTACGGTAGCGGGTGAAGTGTATTTCGACGAATGTTATACCGGAAATCCCCTTGTTAATGCCATGACTATCGGAATTGTCAAACACGATCGAGTGGTAAGCGCTGTATCAAAAGGTGCAGGCAATACCGTAATGATCGTGGGTTCCTCAACCGGCAGGGACGGAATCCATGGGGCTACTTTTGCCTCAGTCGAGTTGAGTGAAGAATCCGAAGAAAAACGATCATCTGTTCAGGTAGGTGACCCGTTTACTGAAAAATTACTACTTGAAGCAACACTTGAACTCGCCAGAAAAAATTATCTCATCGGCATTCAAGACATGGGAGCAGCCGGCATTGCATGTTCTACTTCGGAAATGTCCGCAAAAGGAAACAGCGGAATGATCCTTAACCTCAGTAAAGTACCCACGCGAGAACCCGGTATGAACCCTTACGAAATTATGCTGTCGGAATCTCAGGAACGCATGTTGGTCGTTATCCGGAGAGGTTTTGAAAAGGAAGTGAAAACAATATTTAAAAAATGGGATTTAAATTGTGTTGAAGTGGGGAAAGTGACAGATACATCCGATCTTGAGCTCTTTTTGAATGGAAAAAAAACCGGATCTATTCCTGCCTGGCATTTAGTATTAGGCGGCGGAGCGCCAGTCTATCAGCGAGAAACTAAAGAACCAGCTTATTTAAAAGAATTGCATTCAAAAAATCTGAAAGATATTCCGGAACCAGAAGATTATAACGACGCGTTGTTGAAAATAATAGCATCTCCAACGATTGCCGACAAATCCTGGATTTTTCATCAATACGATTACACGGTTAGGACAAATACAATCATTCCACCAGGTGGTTCTGCTGCTGTTATTCGCATTAAACGCACTAATAAAGGCATTGCAGTCAAAACCGATGGAAATGCCCGCTATACGTATCTGAACCCTTATCGTGGCGGCGCTATTGCCGTAGCTGAATCAGCAAGAAACGTTGTCTGCACCGGAGCTAAACCAATCGCCATTACGAATTGCTTAAATTTCGGCAATCCCTACGATCCGGAAATCTATTATCAATTCAAACAGGCGGTTCTGGGTATGGGCGACGCCTGCCGAACATTTAACACACCAGTGACCGGCGGTAATGTCAGTTTTTATAACGAATCACCCAACGGTGCGATATACCCGACACCGGTAGTTGGAATGGTCGGTTTGATTGAAAACCTGACTCATGTGACAACATCCTATTTTAAAAAAGATGGTGATTTTATTATTATGCTCGGTACAATCAAGGGTGAACTGGGTGGTAGTGAGTATTTAAAAGTTATTCATAATTTTGTTGCAGGTGATGCCCCAACGATTGATCTACCATTTGAAAAACGGGTTCATAATGCCTGTCTTGAAGCAATCCGGAAAGGTATTGTCAACTCAGCAACAGATATTTCGGATGGTGGTCTGGCAGTAGCACTAGCTGAATCATGTATCAGTAATCCTGAGAATCCAATTGGCGCATCGGTTTTTATTTCACGTAAATTAAGAGATGATGAAATATTCTTCGGCGAGACACAATCCGTTATAATCATATCGATTCCGGAGAATCATTTGCTCGATATTGAACGAATTGCTGCTAAGAACATTGTTCCTTGTTTTACAATAGGCAGGGTAAAAGATAATGGACGGTTGAAATTGAATAATTCGATTGATATTTCTATAGATGAGATTAAAACAGCCTATACATCGTCCATTCCGAATATGATGAAACTCAATTGTTAGTATAAGACATTATGATAACTATTTCAGACTCATTAGTTAAAGAAATTAAAACTGCCCGAAGATGGTTGCACAGGCATCCGGAAATCTCATATGAAGAATATCAGACCACTGAATTTATTGCTAATACACTCGCCTCATGGAATGTTGAATTCCATCGTTTTAATTCTCTTAAAACCGGCGGATGGGCCGATATAGGAAGGAATGATAAAAATATTTTGGGTTTCAGAGCAGATATTGATGGACTTCCAATCACGGAAAACGCTAAACATTCCGTTAGATCAAAACATGACGGCGTTATGCATGCCTGTGGACACGATTACCATACAGCGCTAGGTTTGGGATTAATACGATATTTCTTAAAACATTCGGATAATCTTAATGGAAAACTTCGTGTTATTTTTCAACCTGCCGAAGAAACGACCCCGGATGGCGCTTCTTTCGTATGTAAAGAATCAATTTTCAAAAGTATGTCCGGGATTTTCGCTGTTCATGTTGATCCTGAATTGAATATCGGACAATTCTCGATAAAAAATGGTCAATCTTGCGCTTCTTCCACGCTTATAAAACTCACATTTAACGGTCCTGGAGGACATACATCACGACCCCATAAAACTGTTGATTTGATCAGTGTAACTGCCCAGTATATAGTGCAGTTACAAGGATATCTTAAATCAATTATTAACAGCAGCGACGACTTCATACTTGTATTTGGAAATATCCATGGTGGCAGTTATCATAACGTTATACCTTCGAAAATTTCATTGGTCGGCACACTTCGAAATTTTGATAATAATGTTCTTAAACAATTACTCGAAGAAATTCGTAAATTCAGCGAACATTTTGAGACAATATACGGTCCTAAAATATCCGTAGATTTTCCAAATAGTACACCAGCAATCGTAAATGACTCTAAAATGTTTGATAAGTTCATAAATTTTAGCAAGTCCAATGGTTATAGTAAAAATGTCATAATATTAGAAAACCCAGCCGTTGGTGCTGATGATTTTTCTTACTATTTGAAAAATATTCCCGGTCTTTATTTTCGAGTTGGAGCAGAAGGAAGCGGTTCTTCACATAGTAGTGAATTTATATTAAACGAAAATTTATTAAAGCCTGCTACTGAATTTATAATCAACTATGTTTTATCCTACTTTAAAAAATAATATTAAAAACCATAACATTGTGAATTATTGAAATTGGCATAATATTAAAAGCCATGGGACGGTTTAAGCAAAAAAGGCGACTGCAAATCACCGACACAATATTACACATAAGATATATTATGTAAACTTATGAAAATATTTATATGATAACTGTTTGATGCCACCCTCCTTCACTTCTGCTTATATTTATTGTAATCTATTTTACGACAAAACTTACGATACGGTTCTTTATGACAAATTGTTTTACGATAGTTTTGCCTTCAAGGAATCGTTGAACATTTTTAAGTTTCATTGCTTCTGAAATGCAAACATCATCCTCCGAATCCCTGCAGATATCAAAGGTGCCACGAACTTTTCCGTTTATCTGCACAGCTATTTTTACACTATCTTCAACAAGATACTTGTCTTCATATTCCGGAAACTTTGCATATGCCAATTCATTCGTATTACCTATATTCTTCCATATTTCCTCGGTGATATGTGGTGCATATGGGTTTAATAATTGTAAAAATGCCTCTAATGATGATTTTGGCTTTGTTTTCAGTTTACTGAATTCATTGATAAATATCATAAACTGTGATATCGCTGTATTAAAACGTAAATTTTCTGTATCCTCAGTTACCTTATAAATCATTTTATTTAATAATATTAAAGTCTTCAAATCTGGTTTTATATCTTCGATATCTGCATTTAATTGTCCATTACTATCTAAAATCAGATTCCATATACGGTTTAAAAGCCGATGAATTCCGTCAATACTGGAAGTACTCCAGGGTTTAGTGCGTGTTAGCGGACCCATAAACATTTCATACATTCGAAATGTATCGGCACCAAATTGATAAATAATTTCATCAGGATTGATGACATTACCGCGTGATTTGCTCATTTTTTCACCATCTTCACCGAGAATCATTCCCTGGTTGACTAATTTCATAAAGGGTTCGGTAGTACTAACAAGACCTAAATCATAAAGAACTTTATGCCAGAAACGTGCATATAAAAGATGTAAAACTGCATGCTCGGCGCCGCCGACATATAAATCTACCGGCATCCAGTATTTCTCTTTTTCTTTATCCCAGGCTTTAATATTGTTTTCAGGATCAATATATCGTAAATAATACCAGCAGGAACCTGCCCATTGGGGCATCGTATTGGTTTCATAATGGAACCTCTCCCCTGTTTCAGGATCGGTGTGATTGATCCACTCTTCGATATTTGACAAAGGAGATTCTCCGGTTCCGCTGGGTTCAAAATTTTCCAGTTCCGGTAATTCAAGCGGTAATTGATCATCTTCTAATAATATAACATCGCCATTGTCATTAAATTTCAATGGAAACGGCTCCCCCCAATATCGCTGTCTTGAAAATACCCAATCGTGTAATTTGTATCGGATAGCTGCTTTACCGACATGATTATTTTCTAACCACTGAATGATTTTCCTTTTTGCATCGTCAACATTTAAGCCATTCAAAATACCGGAATTCACCAGGGTTCCGTCACCTGTCCAGGCTTCCTTTGTGATATCTCCGCCGGAAATTACTTCAATTATATCAAAACCGAACTTCTTTGCAAACTCCCAGTCTCTCTGATCATGTCCAGGAACTGCCATAATTGCACCGGTTCCATAAGAAATGAGTACATAATCGGATGTCCAGACGGAAATTTTCTGATCATTTACAGGATTAATGGCATACATTCCGGTAAAAACGCCTGATTTTTCCTTTGCTAGATCGGTGCGGTCAAGATCACTTTTCACCACCGCTTTATCTCTATACGCTTTAACTGAATTCCGGTAAGACTCAGGAACAAGTTCATCAAGTGCTGGATGTTCCGGTGCAACGACCATATATGTTGCTCCAAAAAGTGTATCAGGACGGGTTGTGAATACTTTAAGTGATTTATCCGTTCCAGCTATTTTAAAATCAACATCGGCGCCTTCAGAACGACCTATCCAGTTTCGCTGCATCTCCTTTATGCTATCCGGGAAATCTACAAGTTCCAAATCATTTAATAATCGGTCGGCGTAAGCGGTAATTTTTAATATCCACTGACGCATAGGTAAGCGGATTATAGGATATTCGCCCCGTTCCGATTTACCATTGATAATTTCTTCGTTCGCCAGAACCGTTTTCAATTCCGGGCACCAGTTCACCGGCACTTCAGCCTGGTACACCAATCCTTTTTTGTAAAGTTGCAGAAAAATCCATTGCGTCCATTTATAATATTTTGGATCGGTAGTGTTCACTTCCCGATCCCAGTCATAGGAAAATCCAAAAGATTTTATCTGACGGCGAAACGTCTTTATATTATTTTCTGTTGTAATTTTAGGATGTGTATCGGTTTCTAATGCATAATTTTCAGCCGGCAGTCCAAATGCATCCCAACCCATCGGATGAAGAACATTAAATCCCTTCTTTCGTTTGAAACGTGCAACGATATCGGTTGCAATGTACCCTTCGGGATGTCCAACATGCAACCCGACGCCCGAAGGATACGGAAACATATCAAGTACGTAGTACTTTGGTTTATCGGAAAAATCTTCCGCTTTGAATGTTTTATTCTCTTCCCAGTGTTTCTGCCACTTCTGCTCGATTTCCTTAAATGGATAGCTCATCTTCTAAAAATCCTTTTTAATCACACACTATTAAATATCAAAGTTGAATTGTAAATGATAGTTCTGTTAAAAACAAGAAAAAATATAGTATTATTCATCAAATTTATAGTTGATTACAACAAGGAAACATTATTTTTCTTACACTTTTCGATCATGTCCTTTGACCATATGCTCGATTGGACTTCTCCGATATGTACCTTTCTCAAGAAAAACATACAAAGTCTCGACTGACCTATTCCTCCACCGATAGATAGTGGTAAATCGTTATTCATAATTCTTTTATGGAAATATTGATCAAGTTTATATTGTTCATTTTTGTATTCTAATTGTCGTAAAAGCGCTTTCTTATCAACCCGGATTCCCATTGAAGACAATTCCATGGCGCAATCCAATATCGGATACCAGACTAAAATATCGCCGTTCAGACCTTTTTTCCCGTTACCAGTTTCTGTTGACCAGTCATCATAATCAGCGGCTCTTTCATCGTGAGGCTTGCCATTTTTCAGAGGAGCGCCGATTCCTATAATAAACACCGCTTTTTTTTCTTTGCAAATCACATTCTCTCTTTCACAAGGTGACAATTCGGGATACATTTCTTCCAACTCTTCCGAATGAATAAAGAATATTTCGTTTGGGAGGATCACATCGGGAATCTGATGATATTTTTTGCAGACGTTTCGCTCGGTTTTAACGATTACCTTGTATATTTTTTTTACAATATATTTTAATACATTAAGGTTTCGCTCATTTTTGGCGATAATCCGCTCCCAGTCCCATTGATCCACATAAATTGAGTGAAGATTGTCAAGATATTGTTCATCCGGGCGAATGGCGTTCATGTCAGTATAAAGACCTTCTCCGCTTATAAATCCATAGTCCTTTAACGCTTTTCTTTTCCATTTTGCCAGCGATTGAACAATTTCAGCTCGCTGTGCCGTTGCTTTAATAGAAAAATTTACCGGCTTTTCGGTACCGCTTAGATAATCGTTAATGCCGGTTTCTTCCAACACTGCTATCGGAGCTGATACTCTTTGCAGGTTCATTTCCCTGGCAAAATTATCCTGAAAGTAATCCTTGATAAATTTGATTGCTTTTTCGGTTTCCCTGATATCAAGATTGCCCCGGAAGTCATCAGGAATCGTTAATTTAACATTTTGAAATTCTTCGACCATATTATACCATAAAATTATATATACTAATTAGTTAACAATATTTACAAATAACGGGAAGTAATTTATAACTTAATATCTTATTATTCACAATAATTTATAGTGTTTCAATCAATATCTTATCTGTCTCGAGAATAATTTGAGGATATTCACGAAGTATATATTCTTTGTTTCGATAGATGTATTTTTTTATCTCTAAATCAGTACCTTCAGGTATTTCGTCCTCATCAAGCACTTCAACAATACCTTTAGGTGATATAAGAATATCCACTATTAAATCGCGCCATTCAAACTTATTATCCGAAAGAGTAATTCTATCGGCAATGTTAAAGTAATTTGCATAAATTTTCCTTCCCATGTACCATTTATACAAAGTATATGGTCGGTCAACCCAGTAGAAAGCATAGGTGATCGCTCCTTCAGGCAGTTTCAAGTTCGATACTGTAAATGATTTTTCAAGGACATACTTGAGGATTCCAAATTGATAATCCGTGTAAATTAATTCACACTCGAAAATCCGCTTCCCTCCTGCCAGAAGATATTTTATTTCCAAACACTTATTCATTTTATACCGGACTTTTCAAATTAAAAATACAGGTGTTCAATAAGTATCTTGATTCCGATTCCAATCAGAACGATTCCGCCAAAGATCTCAAATCTTCTCCCAAAATAGCATCCCAGTTTGTGACCAATTAATAGTCCAATGGCCGAAATGAAAAAAGTAATTAATCCGATAATTAACACGGGAGTGATAATATTCAATTGTAAAAATGCAAATGTAACGCCTACGGCTAATGCGTCGATACTCGTCGCAATAGAGAGCATAAACAGAGTTTTGATATCTGATGGATCTACAATCGTTTCGCACTCTTTCATTGTAATTGCATTATAAATCATACGGCTGCCGATTATGGATAATAAGCCGAAAGCGATCCAATGATCAAACTGTTCGATATATACACTAAATATTCTGCCGGCAAACCACCCGAATATCGGCATTATTGCCTGAAACATACCGAATGAAAGCGCTATTTTCAGAGCTTTCCACCGTTTTGGCTGAAGGATTGTAAATCCACAGGTGATCGATACGGCAAATGCATCCATAGCCAATCCCACTGCGATAAAGAAGATTGTTATGAAATCCATTGATTATTTTTCCTGGTTCGGATCTTCTATCTGAAGAATACTTCCGTTTTCGATTAATTTCTCTTCCTGAAGATCAACTTTAGCGATCTTATCAAAAGAGCTTGAAATCTTTTTCGTGGATGTATGGATCTCTTTTACATCCTTTTGAACCGTATCGATATGGGTTGACAGTTTATCCCAGCGTACGCGGTAACGCTTGAAATCTTCTGATAGTTTTATTATTTCCTGTTGAATAATATCGGCAAATTTACGTCTTTCGATATCGTTTAAAACATTCTGAAGTGTATTCAATACAGCCATAAAAGTCGTCGGTGATGTTATCCATATATGTCTTTTTTGAGCATAACCGACCAGATCTTCATGATAAGCATATAACTCAGCAAATACTGCCTCTGCCGGCAGGAACATCACGGCATGGTTAGCTGTCTCTCCCGGAATTATATATTTATCTGCAATATCATCAATTTGTTTTTTAATATCCTGTTTAAATAATTTTTCCGCCTGTTTACGATCAGCTTCCAGTATTGTCTTGTCTAACATACGTTTATAGTTTTCAAGAGGAAATTTTGAATCGATCGGTACATTTCCGGTCGGTTCGGGAGCAAAGAGCATGGCGTCGACAGTTTTTCCGTTGCTTAAAGTATATTGTGTTTTAAAAACCTTATCGTTTTTCTGCCCGAATACCGCGTATAAAATCTGATTTAGCTGGACTTCACCAAAAACACCGCGACTTTTTTTATCAGTCAGAATATCCTGTAATGATACGACATTTGTTGAAAGACTGTCTATTTTTTTCTGTGCTTCGTCGATTTTTGCCAAACGTTCTATCACACTGCTAAATGTTTCATTGGTCTTTTTGAAACCTTCGCTCAGGTTTTCCTGAACTTTCGTATTAATGGCGTCAAGACTTGTTTCAACTTTCAAAATAAGTTTATCAAAATCCTTCGTAAGTCCCTTCTGAAAAACATCTTTAAAACTATTTAAGTCTTCGGTGGTACTTTTACTGGATTCACTCAGCGCTTTCGTCAGATCGGTCTTGAATATGCCAAATTTCTCGATTAATTCCTGAATCTGAGCCATTATTCTCTGAGTAAAATCGGTAAATTGTTTTTGAACTGATTCCGCTATCTTCGCCTGTAAGAGATCAGGAAATAGCAGCAATTTTGATTCAAAAGACAGCGTTTTATCTTTCAACTCATTTAATATTTCAACATCCCTGGCACTTGATTTTTTCGCTAACTGTCGAATAACAATCACTTGCAGCAGGAGAATAAATAAGCCAATTATGATTATGATGATTTCCATTTATATTCCTTCATTTCAATTTTCCTGACGATAAGATAACATTATTTTTACATAAAGTATATAAGACCGACTTTTATTGCATTGACTTAAAGTACAGTCTTCTCGAGAATTATTTTAATGAGTCAATCAACCATGAATGATATCTGTCGTCAACGTCGCTGCATTCAAGCGCCAATATTTCCGGGACCTCATAGGGATGCAGCGATTTTATTTCTTTTTTCAATTTGTCAAACAGACCGCGTTTCGTTTTGATCAGGCAGAGAAACTCCTGCTCTTCCTCGATATTATTTTTCCAGCGATATATACTTGTCATGGGTCCCAATATTTGAACGCATGCCGCTAATTTCTTTTCAACTAAATGTTTTGAAATCTTTAATGCATTAGCATGTGAATCAACGGAAATAAATACTTGATACATCTTATGTTTTTACCCTTTTGTCATATAATAATTAGAAAAATATTGTTGCTCTGATTAAAAATTTACTTCCGCCGGCTTCATTTTCATCGCCGGTTGAAAAAAATTAGTCCTAAAACAAAATATTTTTTCAAATGAAACTCCTCAAATGTCATTTAATTACGCTGATGTTAAAATTTATAAAACTGAACGAATAATTAAAGCAAATAATAAAGATTTTGATTAAAATGTAGTTTGTGGTTTATATTAAAATACATTTGATTTTTTACAAGTATGCTTTCCGGCAATTGTATATTTAATTGCGTCGATGAGACAAACATTCAAGCACCTGGTACAGCTGAAACAATCAGCCTGAATTTTCTTTTTCTCGACTTTTGCTTTCGCCGAATCCAAAGGACATGCCCGAATACAGGCGCCACACTTTGTACAAAGATCATGGTCAATCCTGACGGAAAAAATACTTAACCTTTCAAAAATCCAGGAAATAAATCCAAATGGACAAATAAATTGGCAAAGGGAACGATAAAACCCAAAAGAGACTATTAGAAAAATAGCAACGGCAATTAAAATTGTATTTTCTTCTAAATCAAAATTAAAAAGATTAAAAGGATTGATGTAATGATAAATAACCAGACCTTTACGACTACCAATTAATCCGAATAAAATCAATAGCATAATAATAAAAATAATTCCCCGAACTGTATTTGTAATCCAAAACGGTATTTTTTTCTTTTTTAATTTTTTCAGAACAGGAATGAAATAAATTAATTCCTGAAGAGCGCCAAAAGGACAAGCCCACCCACAGATGATTTTACTACCAACAACTGCAAGCAAAAGGAAAAACAGGAATGCGATAGTTTTGAAAAACGGATCCGGATATAGACCAGCAATTGTTTTGAACAATTTTACAGCACTCTCCATGGGATTCGGAGATTTACCAAAAGCAAAACCACAAAATATTACTGTGATTATGAGCGTCATTAAATACGGCAAGTTCGGATACCAATGTTTTTTCTGCCTGATATCGGAATTATCCGGTCTTCCAAGTCTGACAAGGTAAATCAGGGCTCCTAATACGAGCGCTGCAAAAATATAATACTTGATCATTGTGTCTTCATGAGAGAGCAAATGTTCTACCGCGTGTTGCAGCTCTTCTTCGGTTATTCCCAATTCCCGCAGCGATAATTTTTTGGATACCTCAATATCAAGCTTCAGCTCCTTTGCGAAAGCCTTTCCGGTAACACCCAGTGTCGGAGCAATATCGGCAATAGAATTATCCAGGTAAAAACTTTCCGCGCTTACCTCTTCCCTTTCAGGTTGAATTATTATGCCAATTAAAATAATAACAGCCATTGCTGCTAATGTTCCATAAAGCCACTGTATCTGCCTTTTTGATAACATTTTAAACCAGGTTCTCATATTTACCTCACTGACTCATTATTTTTCACAATATTTTAAAATGAATTAACTATACTATAAAATCTATTAATTAATTCCAATATCAAAAATGTTATTTGTAAAATATTAACCTGATTAATTCACGAGATCGTGAATTAATCACCCTACGGGCCGCATGTCCTTTCTTCAGCGGACTGCCGGGTTAAAAAACTCTTGACAAAAAATATTAATATAAGCAAATTTCGACCGGAGGACGAATATGGTCGAATATTACACAAAACAAAAATATGAAGACAAAAAATACTTGATTATTTCAGTCGCAGAAAAGTTTTTCTCACGCTTTGGACTCAATAAAACCACAATGGATGAAATCGCAAAAGCCGCGCGAATAGGCAAAGCAACGCTTTATCATTATTTCGTCAGTAAAGAACATATCTTCGCCGAGGTGATTCAAAAAGAATCACGAGTATTGAAAAACAGGTTGAACGAAGCAATAGAGGCAGCTAATAATCCAAAAGAGCAGATCAGGGCATATATTATCACAAGAATGAATTATCTAAATACTCTGGTAAATACTTACTCATTATTAACGGATGAATATCTTGAACATTATGCTTGTGTTAAAAAGTTCAGGCTGGATTTTAATAAATATGAAATTCAAACTCTTGCATCTATCCTGCGTGACGGCGTTGGTCAAAAAGTATTTTCTACCATAAATGTAAATGATGTCGCAAAGGTGATAGGTATAGTTTTACGCGGGTTGGAAATTCCATTGCTGACTGAGGAAAAATCAGAAAATTTTGATGATGATTTAAATTTAATAACGGATACCATGCTTTATGGGATCTGTAAATAATTATTATAATAATGACTACTACAAAACATGACATATCAAAATATCTCTTTTCACTTTTTCTGTGCTATATGCTCTTCACCGGAAATATGTCCGACGCCGGTCCGCAATTAGAAAAAATTGCAAATGCAGAAACGCCCGTAACGGATAATATATTTTTACAGGCAAATGACAGAAACTTTAAAATCGGTCTTGCCCTTAGCGGAGGCGCCGCAAAAGGACTTGCTCATATCGGCGTTATTAAAGCATTAGAAGAAGCTGGAATACAAGTTGACTTTATTTCAGGAAGCAGTATAGGCGCTCTTATAGGAGCTGCTTACGCATCGGGAATACCGATTGACACGCTTGAAAAAATCGCTGTCGATACGGACTGGAAAACCGCTGCGAAATTGTTTTTCCCCGGATTCTCCACATCTGGTTTTGTTAACGGAAAAAGAGTCAAAGAATTTTTATATACATTTTATGGCGATAAAAAGATTGAGAATTTACCAATCCCCTTTGCGGCAACAGCAGCTGATATCTCTACCGGTAAATTATATGTTATTAATAAAGGGAGTCTATTAGAAGCTGTTCGTGCAAGCATATCCATTCCAATAGTTTTTACACCCGTAAAACATAAAGATATATTTTTAGTTGATGGCGGGCTGGTGAACCCGGTACCAATCGATGTCGTAAGAGAAATGGGGGCGGATTTTATTATCGCCGTTCATGTGCTTCACGGCAGACTTCCCTCTGAGAAAGGAGAATATATCCAAATCGAAAATCCGGATAAGGAAAAAACATCTATAACCCTAAAAAGTATCAGCGCCCTGATAACAAAACAAATTAAAATTATTGAAAATGGGCAAGAGAAAGAGTCTGAGGAAAAATTAACAGTACAGAATGAACAACATAAACGTTTGGGAATAGTGAAAATCTCGGAAAATACACTGTACATAGCACAAGATGTAATCGCGCAACTCCAGCTTGAACTTTATAAGCCCGATATAATTATCGAGCCAGATACACGAAATATTAATTTGTATGAGTTTTATCGCGGGAAAGATGCTATTGAAATCGGATATAAAGAAGCAATGAAAGTTATAGGTACTTTAAAATACGATGATAAATCCGGAATCAACAAACGATTGAAATGATAAATAATGAAATGATTGAATAAAGCATGGACATGATAAACCAGATCGGCAATAAAAAAGTCGGGTTAGTCCTTGGCAGCGGTTCCGCAAAAGGTCTGTCTCATATAGGAGTCCTAAAACTTTTAGAAGAAATGAATATCAAAATCGACTATATTGCCGGCAGCAGTATCGGAGCCATGATCGGCGGCGCTTACGCTGCCGGAATAAGTATCAAGGAAATTGAAGATATTGCTCTCAAAACCGATTTAGCATCATCAGTAAAATACTTTCTTCCAACTATTTCAAAATCCGGTCTGATAAGCGGTGTAAAAGTAAAGGAATTCTTGAAAAATGTTGTCGGAGATATAGACATTGAAGATTTAAAAATGCCCTTTGTGGCAACAGCGACTGATATTTTCACAGGGCAAGAAATTGTTTTTAACAAAGGGAACCTGGTTGAAGCAATGCGAGCCAGTATTTCAGTGCCGGTCATTTTCCAACCTGTAATCCACAACAACCAGATACTGGTTGATGGCGGGCTGGTAAACCCCCTGCCAATTAATATTGCATCCAAAATGGGGGCAGAATTCATAATTGCAGTAAATGTTATGCCATCGTTAAACAAGACAAATACTAATAATGGAAAAAATAATAATGTACGGATGACAGCTTTTACCCAGGAAATTAAATCTGCTATGCAAAAAAAGTTAGAAGCGCTGAACCTTGATTATAAATGGATAAAAAAGCTATTGGCAAATAAAGGAAAATACAATATTCCGGGTTTTAAAAAAGTATTGAACCAATCTGTTTATATTACCCAAAGAAAATTAGCGCGACTTAGCATAGAATTATACAGACCGGATATTTTAATCGAACCGGATATCCCTTTCGCGGGTTTTTTCGATTTCTATAAAGCTAAGGAAATAATCGATATTGGTTATAAAACCGCTCAAGATGCTTTTTATGATAATAATTTGTAACGATTCGGATTTTGTCAATTTTCTTGCCGGTGAAAAAATTATTTTCAGTGAAATTAAACCATAATATGAGAGATGACAATGAATAAGATGAATATCAAAATCAAAAAAGTTGAAAACAAGCATGATCTGAAAAGATTCATATCGTTTTTCTATATACTTTATAAAGGTAGAGATGACTCATAAAATAAAATTTATTTTAAATCCAATAGCCGGCAGGGGCAGAAATTGGGATAGAATGAAACGATTCCTTGACAGAGTTTTAGATGAGTTTCCTTTTGAATGCGAGATTCAACAGACTGTAGGCCGAGGGGATGCTCTGCGGATAGCCCGTGAAGCAGTACAGGATGGCTTCGATATAGTGGCAGCCGTTGGGGGCGACGGCACCGTCAATGAAGTGGCTTCAGCAGTGGTTAATTCAAATGTATGTTTAGGGATTATTCCCATGGGCTCAGGAAATGGTCTGGCAAGGGGATTGGAAATTCCCCTGCAATTTAAGAAAGCCTGTCAAATATTATGTGAAGGTAAATTCAGGAGAATAGATGTAGGAAAGATTCAGGACCGATATTTTTTCGCTACCTTCGGAGTTGGGTTTGGTGCCTTAGTGACAAAACGGATTAATACAAGGTCTCGAAGAGGGGTACTGCCTCATTTATATATTGGCCTTCAAGAATTTTTCAACTACTCACCTGAAGAGATTACCCTCAGGTTTGATCACCGACAGATCACAGTAAAGGCTCTTTTGGTGGCAGTGGCTAACACCATACAGTTTGGCAATGGAGCCATTATCGCACCACAGGCACAGCCCGACGATGGCTTACTGGATATTTGCATTATTAATGACCTGAATATATTGCAAGCTGTCTATCATCTTCCGAAACTTTTCACCGGACATATTGATAAAATCCGTTATTTTGAAACCTACCGGTCTTCGAATGTGGAGATTATTCTACCCGTGCCGGCACCCATATATGTAGACGGTGAATCGTTGGATGGGGATGCCAGACTGAAGGTGTCCTTAGTTCCTAAGGCCCTAAAAGTTATAGTTCCTAAAGATACGCCATCTTCTTAAGAAGTAATTTGACCGAAGGAGAAAGACATGAACAGAGAAAAGATAAGTGTAAATAAAGAAGATGGGAAAAGGGATCTCAAAGATTTTCTCCGTTTGCCGTGGAAAATCTATGAGGGAGATCCTTATTGGATACCGCCGCTCCTAAAAGAAATGAAATTCAAATTGAACCGTCTGAAGCGTCCTTTTTTCGAGCACCCGAGCCCTGTTAATTATTTTACTGGTGAGAAAATTATTTTTAAAGAAGAATTATTATAGAAACCGAAAAAAAAATGGGAATTGTAATAAAAGAAGTAGTAAGCAGACGCGATCTAAAAAAATTCTTATCATTCCCATATAATCTCTATGCAGGAAGTAAATACTGGGTACCTCCATTATTTTTCGATGAGATGAACACTTTACGGAAGGATAAGAATCCCGCTTTCGAATTTTGCGAAGTGAAATATTGGCTTGCGTACAAAGACGGAAAAATTGCCGGCAGGATTGCCGGAATCATTAATTGGCGCTACGTTGAAAAGTAGCAAAACAGATACGCTCGTTTCGGATGGATCGATTTTATTGATGATGAGGATGTGTCAAAAGCATTGATTGAAACTGTGGAAAAATGGGCAAAAGATAAAGGTATGGAAGCTGTTCATGGACCTTTAGGATTTACAGATCTTGATTATGAAGGAATGTTGATAGAAGGATTTGAAGAACTCGGTACAATGGCTACAATTTATAATTATCCCTATTACCACAAACACCTTGAAAAATATGGCTACAAAAAAGATATTGATTGGATTGAATTTGAAGTAAAGGCGCCCCAAGAAGTTCCTGAAAAAATTGACAGAATTGCCAATATTGCCTTAAAGAGAAATAATCTCAGGGTATTAAAAGTAAAAAAATCAAAAGATCTGCTGCCTTATGCCAAAGATATGTTCAAGGTATTAGACGAAACATATAAAGACCTTTACGGAGTTGTGCCACTATCGGAAAAGCAGGTTGATCTCTACATTAAACAGTATTTTGGGTTCATTCGCCCCGATTATATCTCCATAATACTCGACAGTAATGACAGAGTAGCCGCATTCGGGATTACCATGCCTTCCCTGTCAAAAGCTCTGCAAAAAGCAAAAGGAAGACTTTTTCCGGTCGGATTTATTCATCTGTTAATGGCAATGAAAAATAATAAGCAAATAGATTTATACCTCATCGGTGTTCGCCCCGACCTTCAGGGAAAAGGTGTGAATTCTATTATATTTAATGAACTTAACAAAATATTTATAAATAAAAATATCGTTTCAACCGAGACTAATCCGGAACTGGAAACCAACTTAAAAGTTCAGGCACAATGGAAACACTTTACGCATCGACAACATAAAAGAAGGCGATGTTATATCAAGCAGTTGTATTAACCAAAAGATCAGGGAATTAGTAAACCGAAAATATTGAATTCTTAATGAAAGGAAATTTCTTATGTTTGTAGAATTAAAAGGCGTCGTGAAACAAAAATATACCTGGACAAAAAAGTATTTTACCGATAAATATAAAGATGTGTTTAACAAAGCATATAAATTTACACGCGCTAAAACGGCGAAAGCCTTCGGCTATTATCCTTACTATCTCGACATCCGGGAAACCGAGGGAACTAATGTTCTGATAGGTAATAAAAAAGCAATTATGCTTGGCTCAAACAATTATTTAGGGCTCACTCATCATCCGGAAGTGATCGAAGCGGGTGTTCGGGCATTAAAAAAGTACGGCTCAGGTCTGACGGGTAGCCGACTATTAAACGGCAACATTTATTTACATAACCAATTGGAAGAAAGATTGGCGTCATTTGTCGGCAAAGAAAAAGCACTTGTATTTTCCACAGGCTTTGCCGTTAATCTGGGCGTTATTTCCACTATTACCGATGAAAAGGACGTGATATTCAGTGACGAGATGAATCACGCATCTATTGTTGATGGCGCCAGATTTTCCAAAGCGCCTGTACAGGTTTTCGGGCATAACGATATGAATAAATTAGAGGATAAATTAATATCTACTCCCAATGAATACGGTAGGTTTATCGTATCCGATGGTATTTTCAGCATGGAGGGAGATATTGTAAAGCTTCCGGAATTAGTTGCCATTGCTAATAAATACGGTGCACGGATTTTGATAGATGACGCCCATTCTCTCGGCGTTCTGGGACCAAACGGCGATGGAACCGCAGCTCACTATAATCTTACGAACAAAGTAGATTTGATTATGGGGACTTTTAGTAAATCACTCGCCGGCATCGGCGGGTTTATTGCCGGAGAAGAACCGGTGATAGACTATTTGAAACATCATACACGGACGATTATTTTTACGGCGGGACTGCCGCCTGCCAATACCGCCGCTGTTTTGAAAGCCCTGGAAATTATCATCAGGGAACCGGAGCGACGAGCGCAATTATGGAATAATGCCAATCATATGAAAAAGGAACTAAGACTATTGGGATTTAATATTGGCAATAGTTCCACGCCTGTAATCCCAGTTATTATTGGCGATGAAATGAAGACCTTTTCAGTCTGGCGGGATTTGCTGGATGCCGGCGTTTATACCAATCCTGTCATCTCCCCTGCCGTACCACCTGATCGTTCTCTGCTGCGCACCAGTTATATGGCTACCCATACCCGCGAACAGCTGGATTTTTGTCTGGAGCAGTTCGCAAAAGTGGGTAAAAAGCAACGCGTCATCAGACCGAATTAAGATTTGCGATTAGGGAACATATCCCAGATCAATTTCAGTCCTGAAACACTGGCAAGAAGTAAATCTATAATTCCGATTAACGTATAACGAAGTGTAAATGGGCGGAGAGGGAGGGATCTTTCTACACTTCGTTACGAAAGACAAGTTCTTTCTTTATTACATTAAGAAAACAAGTTTTTTCTTTATTACTCACGAAAGACAAGTTGAACCACCTATAATATTCTTCTTCTTTTTAACCACTCCTTACCTGCATTATTCTTAAAATATTTTTCACGTTTTCTCGCTTGATCAGAGCTATCATATCTTTCTGAATAGATTACCTTCCAATTAGAACCCCGTTTAGTATAATAACTACGACCATAATTGTGTTCTTGAAGTCTTTTTTCAAGATCCTTAGTAATTCCTGTATAAATTAATCCTTCTTCGGATTTAATAATATACACAATCCACATAGTTATTTGTCGCTTTCTGTAAGTTTTATTCTATTTTGACGCACAAGTTGTAAGAAATAGATTGGCTTGTTCATCGTCTATCTACACAAATAAACGATAGATAAATGACGAAGTGTAGAGTAGTTTACTCATCGTCTATCTACACAAATAAACGATAGATAAATGACGAAGTGTAGAGTAGTTTACTCATCGTCTATCTACACAAATAA
>JADHWC010000061.1 GCA_016783665.1 Fidelibacterota bacterium
TGAAATTTTTACATGTTGTGAAGATGATATTGCTCGCGCCTCAGGTGTTTCCAAAGGACACTGCCTCGATGCTGAATTATTGCAGCGACTTTATCCCGATCGGCAATTTACTGATGAAATAAAGCCCACACGCAAAGAATGTGGCTGTTTTACCAGCAAAGACATCGGTTCGTACAATACCTGCCGGCATCACTGTGTATATTGCTATGCGAATTGAATTCAAATTTCAATAAATAGTCCAAAATAATCATCATCAAATATCCGTTTGGAATATTGAACCTGTTTTCTAACTTACTAACAATCAAACGGGAAACATCAATTGTTGTAAAATTTAGAAATGTGAGAAAAAAGCAAAAAGAAAGGATATAAACAGATGAAAATTCCTTTTCCATTCGAATCGATGCTTATCTTTGGTTTTTTATCTACTATGCTTTTAATTGGTATCTTTCTCAGGACAAAAACAAAGATTTTTCAAAATTTTCTGATTCCGAGTTGCCTGTTAGGAGGAATACTTGGTCTGGTATTTATAAGTACGGGTATTATTAAAGTTGAAGCTTCAAACCTGGAAACATTTGCATACCATTTTTTCAACATCTCGTTCATATCGGTAGGTTTATCGCACAGCAATGAAAATGAGAAGACAATCCGTGGGAAGGATTACGTAAGAGGATCATTGTGGATGGCGATTACACAGAGTATTTCATTTTCACTTCAGGCAGTTATCGGAGGTTTAGTAGTTATACTATTTGGAGTTTTTGGGTATAAACTTTTTCCTACATTTGGATTCCTTGTTTCACTTGGATTTGAAGAAGGTCCCGGACAAGCCTTATCTTTCGGAAAAGTTTGGGAGGGATTTGGTTTTGAACATGCCGCAACAATTGGTTTAACCTTTGCCGCTATCGGTTTCCTGTTTTCTTTTTTCGTTGGTGTTCCTATTGCAAACTGGGGGATAAGAAAAGGGCATTGCACACTTACCCCATCATCACTTCCTAAACATTTCTTAAAAGGAATTATTCCGAAAGACAAGGAAAAGGAATCAGCCGGTAAATTGACAATGCACTCGGGTAATATTGAAACACTGGCATTTCATGCCGCACTAATCGGATTCGTTTATATTTTAACTTATGCCTTTACTTTATTGTTAGGGAAAATTCTTCCTCCTGATATAGGCAAAATGCTATGGGGATTCTTTTTCTTTTTCGGGATGGCTATTGCATTTTTATTAAGAATGATTATGAAAAGACTTGGGATAGAACATTTGATCGATTCCGGACTGCAAAGAAGAATAACCGGGTGGTCGGTAGATTTTTTAATAGTATCTACTGTTATGGCAATCCAATTAGTAGTCTTATGGAAATACATAATTCCAGTTTCCATAATTGCAATATTAAGCGGTCTTTTTACTACTTTAATTGTGGTTTATTTAGGGAGAAGACTCTGGTCATATAACATTGAAAGAACTGTCGCTATATACGGAGCGGTGACAGGCACCGTATCAAGTGGATTATTATTACTCAGAATAGTGGATCCTGAGTTTAAAACGCCGGTAGCCATAGAAATTGGACTGATGAACTTGTTTATGGTACCTATTATTCTTGGTTATGGAATACTTATCAATGCACCGATATGGTGGAACTGGAGTGTCTTATTAACCGTTGGAATATTTTTAGCGACCCTTGTCATATCACTTTTACTCATGTGGTTTTTAAAATTGACAGAAGCGCCAAAATTCTAAAGGGAACATAATTTTGTTATGGTATATTGGGAACAGAGAGGAACCGGTAAATCTTTTAGTCATTCTATTCCTTTGGAATCGATGACGATAGAGCAACTTATATCGGATACATTTGAACTTTCAAAGATTCTGATAAATCGCTTTAAAGTACCCAGGACATATATTTTTGGGCGTTCCCGGGGAAGTTTAATCGGATTGCTTACCGCTAAACGTCATCCTGAATTATTTTATGCCTATGTTGGAATTGGGCAGATGGTTTATCTGTTAGAGAATGATAGTGTTTCCTATCAATATACTCTTAAAATTGCAGAGAAATTTGGAAATGAAGAGGCATTGAAGAGCCTGAAAAAAATTGGCAATCCTCCTTATAATTATGAAGAACAAATTATTCAGCGAAAGTGGCTTACAGGATTTTATGAAGTGATAACGGCTGAGAAATTCAATAAAAAACGAATAAATTACCGGAAAATATTGTTATCAACCCCTGAATATTCTTTAATAGATATCTTTAAGATGGGAATGGATCCGTTTTTCTCTATTAAATGCTTGTGGAATGATGAATTTTACCAAGTGAATTTATTTAACGAAGTTTCCCAGATAGGGATACCGGTATTTTTTCTTGCAGGACGATATGACTATTTTACACCATCAGAAATAGTTGAGAATTATTATCAGAAATTGCAAGCATCTAAAGGAAAAGATTTTATTTGGTTTGAGCGTTCCGGACATTATCCTGAATTAGAGGAACCGGAAAAAATTCATGATGTAATGGTCAACAAAATATTAGGGAAGGTCCATATCAATGAAAAAATTACTCATTAAACTGATATGTTTTACTGTACTAATCTTAAGTATTAAAAATATTTATGCTCAGACAGAATTCAATTGCTTCTCAATTTTAGTCGGCAAAAAGGCAACTGTAGACGGCTCTACAATATTAGCACACAATGAGGATGATTATGGGAAATTATTGGTTGACTGGTATAAAGTTCCACGATTTACCCATGAGCCCGGAACAAAAATTGAACTTAAGAACGGAGGTCAAATAGATCAGGCAAATGAGACCTACGGTTTTATTTGGTTGGAAATGCCAGGCTTTGACTTCTCAGACAGCTATATGAATGAATGGGGAGTAACTGTTACTTCAGATGGGTGTCAATCCAAAGAAACTGAAGGTGAATTGATAAATGGTGGGATTGGCTATTATTTAAGAAGGATTATGATTGAACGAGCCAAATCAGCTAAAGAAGCTATAAAAATTGCAGGGGAGATTATTGATAGTGTTGGATATTCATATTCTGGCAGAAGTTATTGTATAGCCGATCCTGAACAGGCCTGGATTATGTCGGTTGTTAAGGGAAAGCATTGGGTTGCACAAAGAATAGCTGATGATCAGGTTGCAATTATTCCGAATTATTACACAATTAAGGAAATAGACTTAATAGATACTGTAAATTTTTTAGGTTCAGCTGATATTGTAGATTATGCAACTCAAAAAGGATGGTATGATCCGGAATCAGGTAAAGAATTTAATTTTAGAACGGCTTACGGCAGCCCTGCCAGTTTAAACTCTATGGGGAATATTGCAAGAAAATGGCATGCATTAAATTTATTATCAGAAAAACAATATGATTTCTCCGATGAATTCCCTTTTTCCTTTAAATCCCAAAATAAACTTGCAATTCAGGACGTTATGCTTGTTTTGCAGAATCATTATGAGGGGACACAATTAGAAACACATCCGGATTATAACGCCGGTAATCCTCATGAAAATGTTATAACGAGAATTTGCTCTTCTTCAAATCAATATGGATTTGTTGCTCAGTTACGCAACTGGTTACCAACGGATATTGGTTCTATTTTATGGATCGCTCCACGAAGACCATGTACTCAGCCTTTTATTCCATGGTATTGTGGAATAAATAGTATTCCCAATGAATACACCAGGGGTGATTACGTTGAAGCTCTTGAGCAACACTTTGCTATCAATGAAAATATTTACGAGCAGTCAAAGTCTCATGCGTTCTGGGTATTTGTAAATCGCTCTGAAGAAATAGATAAGAATTATGGTAATTCTATAAACGAAATCAGAAAGAAAAAAATTGTATTTGAAAAGGAGATATTTGAAAAACAGGTTGCTTTTGAAGGAGAAGTTTTGGCAGTTTATAAGAAAAATCCGAAGAAAGCTAAAAAAATGCTTACCAATTATACTTCCAAATTAGCGATAAAAGCTTTATCATTATCTAAACTGAATAATTAACACAAATAGAGTAGATGCATTTTGAAGAGGAGTCATCTCTAGATTGAAGATCGCACAATGACAATTCATTCAACTTGACATCTACAATGGGGGATAATTTTTAAAAACCATGAGCAATAAAAAAATAATAGGTATTGTAGGTGGACTTGGTCCTTATGCAGGTCTTGATTTGGTAAGAAAGATTTTTGATCAGACCGAAGCAAAAAGCGACCCGGAGTATTTATCAGTAGCCCTTCTATCCATTCCTCAAGAAATAGAGGATAGAACATCCTTTCTTCTGGGAAAAGTAAATATCAATCCAGCTCATGCCATCCACAGAATTATTAGAAAGTTAGAAAAAATTGGAGCCTGTGTTATAGGAATCCCATGTAATACAGCCCATTCACCTCGAATTTTCGATGTTATACTTGAAGAACTAAAGAAAACAAATAGCAGTGTCAAATTAATTAATATGATTAGCGAAGTCGCGAATTTTATCCGGGGAAATTATCCTCTGGTTAGAAATGTTGGTGTGCTAGGTACAATTGGAATGTATAAAACGAATGTGTATTCAAATATTCTTGAACGGAAAGGTATTAATGTAATTTTGCCAGACAAAGTTTTGCAGGAATCAGTACATAACGCTATCTATGATCCAATATATGGAATCAAAGCTCAATCAAACCCGGTGACCGACATTGCAAAACGTAGAATATTGGAAGCCATTAATGATTTGCAAAATGAGGGAGCTGAAGCAATAGTTTTGGGCTGTACTGAGATATCTCTTGCAATCATTGATAAGACAATAGGGGAGACCATATTAATACACCCCACACTAATTCTTGCCAGGGCATTGATCAGGGAAATGAATCCGGATAAACTCAAACCTTTGACGAATGTATAAAGAGAAGCAACGTTGTATAACGCAACAAATTATTCACATAGTTGAATTTTTTAATTAAAAGAGGTTCTATGTCAAAATTTAATTTAAAGGTCATTGTTTATTTGTCATTTTTAATAATAATGTTCTATGGTGTATCTTCATTTGCTAATGATAATTCCAAAAGAGTACGAGCAAGAGAAATTGGAATTGAAGTTGGTGTGATGGAAACAGGTGAATGGAATGCAATAACCGACGTTCCCGGTGTAAAAGTTGGGCAAATAACAATAATACAGGGCAGTAGCGTACGAACAGGAGTTACCGCAATCCTGCCTTACGAAGGAAATGTATACCAGGGAAAAGTACCAGCAGCAATATATGTGGGAAATGGTTTCGGTAAGCTTGCCGGTTACACACAGGTAGAAGAGTTAGGCAATATTGAAACACCAATCATTCTCACTAATACCTTGAGTATCGGAACTGCAATAAAAGCAGTCGTAAAATATGTCTTGAGCCAACCAGGAAATGAAAGCGTCCGGACTGTTAATGCCATTGTCGGTGAAACAAATGACGGTTATCTTAACGATATTCGCCTGTTAAATGTTAGAAAAGAGGATGTTCTGGATGCTATCAGAGAAGCAAAATCAGGTCCTGTCGATGAGGGCAGTGTTGGAGCAGGAACAGGCACTATTGCTTTCGGTTTCAAGGGAGGAATTGGAACGGCTTCCAGATTTGTGCCTAAAGGAGATGATGGTCATTATACATTAGGTGTTCTGGTGCAATCAAATTATGGGGGAATTTTAGATATTAATGGTGCGCCAGTTGGACGTGAAATTAAACAACCAAAAAAGGGTACTGATGCTCTTGAAAAGGGCGATGGATCCTGTATGATTGTCGTTGCTACCGACGCACCTTTATCCCCAAGAAACTTAAAACGTATAGCAAAGCGTGCTCTCTACGGACTGGCTCGAACAGGTTCTTATATGAGCAATGGTTCTGGAGATTACGTTATATCATTTTCCACAGCATACAGAATTCCTCATAATACTAAAAAGCCTATATCTATACCACTATTGATACCTAATGCCGCAATGACACCATTCTTTTGCGCCGTTGTTGAAGCAACTCAGGAAGCCGTTTATAATTCAATGTTAATGGCAAAAACTGTCGAGGGTCAAAAAGGGAGAGTAGTGCCTGCGATTTCAATTGGTGAAGTTGTTAAAATATGTAAGAAATACAGTGTGCTTTATCTTCAGAAAAAATTAATCGCGCCTCCATCGAAGTATTAATGTCAAATGATAAATACTGAATATATTACTATACTTCCTATTACCATAACAGCGGCTTGCTTATGCGGTTGGTGAATAAGATACGAGGCAAATATGTATAAACTATTTCTATTAAGAAGTGGTGTGATTCTTTTGGACATTAGAAATAAATTCAATAATGAGTTTGACTGTGGTCTATCATAAAAATAAAATGATAAAAGTATTGCTTTGTTTAATATGCTTAGCAGCAGCTGTAAAATTAAATATGGCTCAGGTTCCGGAAGAATATAATGCGGAAAATAAAATAAATAACGAGGTATATTTCCATTGCAGGGGAATGTTTATCGAGGAAGGTGACAACGCTTGCATGACTTCAAATTTCTTCGATAAAGCTGGCAATAGGATATTAAAAGAAGACATAGAATATAAAGCCGGGTCTTTTGAAATAGTGAAGTATGAATTGGAGGACTATCGCACCGGAAGGAAAGAAATAATCACCGGCAGAAATAATGAATATATTTTGCGGTATAAAAGGAATTCTGATAATAATTTCAGGGGAAAAGGCATAAAAAAAGATGGATTGATACTTCACGGTTCCTTTCTACCGATATTCATTATAAAGAAACTAACTATGCTCAATAATGGTCAGGAAATATCATTTCGATTATTGGTTCCTCTCCGTCCAACAATTGCAAGATTTCGACTAAAACAGATTGGCATGGTAAAAGTAGATGACAAAGAGTGTTATGAGATAAAAATGGAAGCGTCTTCATGGATAACCAGGAAATTAGTTGCACCTATATTTTTTTATATTCACACAGAGAAACCTAACAGGCTGATTATGTACAAAGGCAGATTGTTGCCAACAGATGAAGAGGGAAATCCTCTGGATGGAATAATAACCTTTTTTTATCATAAATCCTTCGAAGACAATCCGCCACTTGGATGTGAAGATTTATCCCAACTGTCAATTGCATTTTTTAGATTTTTTAAAAAAGACCTGTTTTTACTGGAAATTTCCCTTAGTAAAGCTCTCACGGTTTCACGTTTATTTTTTAATCCGTAAGGACAATAATGCTTTTCGGCGCTGATTCCGCTTCCTTTTGCATAAGATAAAATATGCTTTTTTGAGATTGTCAGCAGCGGTCTTATTATGGTAATAACTCCATTAAACATCAGTTCTTCAGCTTGTATTGATTCCAGATGACCATGATAGATGAGGTTCATAAAACCTGTTTCAATATAGTCGTTTAAATTGTGTCCCACAGCAATGGAACTGAAGTTATTTTTATCACTGTAAATGCATAGCTGTTTCCGGCGTTCTTTTGCGCAGGTATAGCAGTTGGATTTTCTATTTTCAGGAATCTTGCCCCTAATAATTGTGAAAGGAATATGCCATTTGGCAAGTAATTTTTCCAAATTATTTCTCTGCTTTTGGGAAATGGAAACCTGAGAAATATCTATATGAACAGCGTGAAGCGAAATAGAATCATCAATTGAAAGCCGGTATTCATGAAGAAGTTTCGCCATTGTGAGACTGTCGATTCCACCGGAGACGGCTATAAGAATTTTATCATTGGGCTTTATAAGATTGAATTTCGAGTTAAGTTTTATGAATTGAGGTATTAATGAAGGCATTTTTAAATATGATCAGTATTTATCAATGAAGATATGCTTGGAATAAGGTTTATCCTGCCGCTAATTTAAAAGTAATTACATCGCCGTCGCGGACAGTATAGGATTTGCCCTCGATATGGATCAAACCCTGCTCCCGCATCAGATGTTCCGAGCGGGTTTTTTCTATGTCCAGCCAATGCCGTACTTCCGCCTTTATAAAGCGCTCTTCGAAACGGCTGTGGATCACGGCTGATGCTTTCACGGCGGGCGAGCCGGTTGGAAGCGTCCATGCCTGACAGATATTCGATTCCATCGTAAAAAAGGTAATTAGCTTTAATAATGTATAACCGGCGTTAATCAGCCGATCCAATCCTGATTCCGGGATATGCCATTCCTTCATTAAGAGCAGTCGTTCTTCGGGTTCAAGTTCCGACATTTCCATTTCAAGGTTTGCAGATATAGTTAAAAACAAATTCCCTGTTGATAACGCAAATTGTTCAAACTGATTGGTAACGGCAGATTTTTGACCGGACGTTGCCTCTTCTTCCGAGATATTTCCGACAATCAGCACCGGCTTACTGGACAGCAGCGCTAACTCTTTGATGAACGCCGCTTCTTCCGGATGAGCGTGGTAACTCTTTGCGGCTTTTCCCTGAGCCAGCAATTCCCGGATTTCCTCTAAAACAGTTAATTGCTTCTTCAATTTCGGGTCGCCGGTCTTGGCTTTGATTTTAGTTTTACTAATACGGTTTGCTACAGTTTCAAGGTCTTTCAGCATTATTTCAGTTTCAACGATCTCAAAATCCCGTTGCGGGTTCAATTTATTATCGATATGGGCTACATTAGGATTCTCAAAACAGCGCACCAGATTGATCAGGGCATCTACCGCCTGAATGTGGCTGAGAAATTGATTGCCGAGCCCTTCACCGTGGGATGCCCCCTTTACTAATCCGGCAATATCGACAAATTGAAGAGTGGTCGGAATGACTTTTTCCGGCTCATATATTTTCTTCAGTAAATCCAGCCGCTTATCAGGCACTTCTACAATTCCGATATGGGGATCAATGGTGCAAAACGGATAATTTTCCATGGGCACCTGAGCGTGTGTCAGAGCATTAAACAGAGTTGACTTACCGACGTTGGGCAGTCCAATGATACCGCATTTAAATCCCATTATGGTTCTCCTGAGAGTTAAATTTTCAAAAAGATCATAGGGTAAAGTATTAATATTATTTCACAGTTGGAATATATTTCCTTAATAATCGATTAATTCTGCTTGCACCGAGATAGGAAAATTTTTAAATTTGCGTCCGCCTGTTGATTCAGGTATTTGAAAATGGAGCCGTAGTTCCCCGACTTGTCGGGATTGAGCGCCTGCTTGTCCGGCGTAGCGTAGCGAAGACGGACCTGTCACGCCGGAAGTTGTCCCGATGGAATCGGGAAGTCTCGTCGGCTAACCGATCAATAAATGATTGTTTTTTCAAATGGAGTCGTAGTTCCCCGACAAGTCGGGATTAGAGCACCTGCTTGTCCGGCGTAGCGTAGCGAAGACGGACCTGTCACGCCGGAAGTTGTCCCGATGGAATCGGGAAGTCTCGTCGGCTGATCGATCAATAAATGATTGCTTTTTTATATGGAGCCGTAGTTCAATTGGTTAGAGCACCGGCCTGTCACGCCGGAAGTTGCGAGTTCGAGTCTCGTCGGCCCCGCAAAACATTTAAGTAAATAATGACTTCCGATGGATTTTTACGTCTATATTATTTATTCTAAATCAAGGGATAAGTACTATATCGGCTACACCCATGATTTAAACCTTCGATTGGTGCACCACAATGATGGTTGGACAAGATCAACAAAATCCGGCATTCCCTGGAAATTAGTCTATTCGGAGAAGTTTGAATCTCGATCACAAGCAATGAAGCGTGAAAAAGAGATCAAGTGCATGAAAAGTCGTAAGTATATTGAATCTCTGATCAACAAGAAATAGTCACGCCGGAAGTTGTCCCGACGTGTCGGGAAGTCTCGTCGGCTCCGCTAAAATTCCACCGCCCTCATGGTGGTTTTTTTTCAAAGCAACCAACTGTTAAAAACTCCCCGCTTGCCCGGCGAAGCGAAGACGGGTCGGCTCCGTTCCAGAAAAAATCCACCTCTCTGTGAATTTTTTATTTAAACATAAGAACTACATATTATTTTAATGCCTCATACATAATCTCGACCGGATGGAATGCATCCCGACTGGTTCCGTCCTTGATCTGCTGACGGCAACTGGTGCCTGGTGCGGCGATGATCGTATCCGGTGAAGCTGCCCGTACAGCCGGGAACAGGACCAGTTCACCCACCTTCATGGATACTTCATAATGTTCTTTCTCGAACCCAAATGCTCCAGCCATACCGCAGCATCCCGATGGTATTTCTTCAACCGTATAATTTTCCGGGAAAGCAAGCATCTGTTTGGTAGAATCGGTAGAAGCAATTGCCTTTTGCTGGCAATGTCCATGAAGTTTGATATGCTGTTTGGCATTTGTGAACCGGGCTGCTGAGATATTTCCCTTAGCCACCTCCCGCATGAAAAATTCATCGAACATATATGCTGATTCTGAAATACGTTTTGCGGCTTCTTTCAAATCACCACCGACCAGTTCCGGGTATTCATCCCGAAACGCCAGGATCGCTGATGGTTCAATACCAACCAGCGGAGTTTCTTCGCTGACCAAATCCTTCAAGTCTCTGATATTTTTGCGAGCAATTTTTTGGGCGGTTCGGACGAGTCCTTTAGATAGAAATGTCCGGGCGCTTTCCCGGTGGGGCGGTAAAATCACCTTATAGCCTAATTTATTCAATAACTGAATGGCTTTAATGCCGATACCAGTGTCGAGAAGGTTTGTAAATTCATCGGTAAAAAGATAGACTTTGCCCGTTTTTAAATCTCCTGAATCCAGATTCTGCACGTAGCGCTTCATCCATTTGCGCAATGTCGTTTTTTGCAATAAGGGAAAGGATCGACCGGGCTCAAATCCAAGGACCTTTTTAACAATGCCGGAGCTGAGTTTATTTTTCATGAAGAAATTTGTAATTCTCGGTACGATGGAACCCAGTGCATGGATTCTTGGTAGATAGGCAATCGCACGAGTGCGGAGCGGAATGCCGTTAGCGTCGTAATAATGCTGCAGAAACTCGGCTTTCAACTTAGCCACATCCATCGAAGAAGGACATTCCGATTTACAGGCTTTGCAGGACAGGCACAAGTCCATGACATCGTATATTTCTTTATGGTCAAAGGGATTTTTCTTGGGTGAATTGGTCAGGAATTCCCGCAGAATAATTGCCCTGGCGCGGGTAAGATTTTTTTCGTCGCGGGTCGCCATGAAGCTGGGACACAGAGTTCCACCAAGGAGATAGGATTTACGGCAGTCGCCGGAACCGTTGCATTTTTCCGCGGCACGAACAATTCCCTGCTCTTTGGAAAAGTCAAAAATCGTTTCAATTTCCCGGGTCGGCTGGTCAGGAACGTAGCGCAGGCTGGTATTCATCACCGGTGTATCCACAATTTTTCCAGGATTGAAGATATGCTGCGGATCCCAAGTCTGTTTAATTTCTTTCAACAACTTGTAATTCTTCTCACCGATCATAAAGGGGATGAATTCACCCCGGAGACGTCCATCACCGTGCTCACCGCTCAGGGACCCGCGATATTTTTTTACCAGTTTGGCGGTATCGGCTAAGATATCGTGAAATATCCTGACATCCTTGCTATTTTTAAGATTCAGGACCGGACGCAAATGCAATTCACCGGAACCGATATGGGCATAATAGACACAGGATTTGTCATGTTTTTTTAGCATAAATTTGATATCACGCATATATGCCGGCAGGTCTTCCGGTAGAACAGCGGTATCTTCAATAACCGGCGCCGGTTTGGCGTCACCGGGAATATTTCCCATCAAGCCCAGACCGGCTTTACGCAGATTCCAGACTTTCTGAATATCGTCACCCCAGATAACCGGGTAGTAATAACCGTAACCAGCCGCGCGCAATTCTTCTTCCAGTTGTTTCGCAATGGTCTCGATTTCTTTCCGTTTTTCCCGGGCAAATTCAGCAATCAGGATAGCTTTTGGCTCTCCTTTAATAAAAAATCGATTCTTCTTCTGTTCGATATTATTTTTAGTCTGTTCAATAATAATATCGTCCATTAATTCTACTGCGCCCGGATTATACTTTAAAGCGATCAAGTTGCCCTCGAAAGCCTCTTCCAGGGTATTGCAATGAATGCATACCAAAGCCTTTTCTTTTGGAGGTAATGGAACAAGATTTAACTTAATCTCGGTGATAAAAATTAGCGTTCCTTCCGAACCGGCAACTAATTTGGTAAAATTAAAGGGTTCGGAAATATCGCTGAATGGCTCTGTCTCGAGCAGCAGATCGATGGCATACCCATTATTGCGGCGATTAATCCGGGGATCCGGGAACCAGGTGCGAATTTCTTTCTGATTTTCCGGATCGGACAGAATACTGCGTATTTGGCAATAGAGAGTATTCTCCAGTTTGTCGCCAATACATTTCTGTTCAAATTCCGATTTGGACAGATGTCCAAACTCTACCTCTGAACCATCACTCAAAAAACCCTTCACGCAAATGGTGTGATCCCGGGTGCTGCCATAAATTATCGAATGAGCGCCACAGGAATTATTGCCCAGCATACCACTCATCAGGCAACGCGTCGATGTGGCGGTTTCCGGCCCGAAAAACAATTCATAGGGTTTGAGATAGAGATTGAGTTCATCCAGATTGACGCCGGGCTCTACTTTGACCCAATGTTCATCCTGGTTGACTTCCAGAATGCGGGTCCAATATTTGGAAATATCAACGATTATTCCACCACCGACCACCTGGCCCGCCAGCGACGTACCGGCTGCCCGGGGAATGAGTGATGTCTGATTGTTGGTCGCAAATTCAATCAGTGTATGAATGTCCTTCCGGGTTTTGGGACGCGTCACCGCCAGTGGCACCTCGCGATAGGCGGAGGCATCGGTAGCGTACATCAACAACGTTGGTTCATCGATGTAAATGTCACCTTCAAAATTCGATTTTAACCGTTGCAGCTTGTTTTGAATATCGGTATTGGTCATGGTTTTGTCTTAGGTTAAATGGTCACAAAGACATATTGCCTTGGACAATTTTAGATATTAACCTCTTTTCGCCACTCCTCAAGTCTCTGTCTTTGTGACTTTAGTGATTTTTCCGGAGTATCTTGGTTGCGTGTTTGTAACCATTGTACTCTCTATTTTTCCTCTTGCCAATATAAGTCTTGGTATTGAATTTTAAAAATATTC
>JADHWC010000013.1 GCA_016783665.1 Fidelibacterota bacterium
AAACCGAGTTTGACCGGGGTATCCATCAGGTAATCCATTACATGCTTCATCAGGCGAAACGTCAACAGTATATTCTGGTAAGGATTCTCGATTTTTATGCCACCAATATAGGCGACTGAAACAGGTTTTCCTTTGTATTTCACTGCCCGGAAAACAACTCCGACGGTGCCGATAATTCTGCTATTCTTTTCCGCCACAAATATAACCGGTGTCTCACCCATCAGATCATCCGGATAAAAATAATCCGGGGTGCGGTCGTTATTCACAACCAGTTTCGCATCCATGGGAGCCTGTCGGGATAGTACCAGAAGTGCCTGATTATCTTCTTTTGTAGCAGCACGAATTAGCATGAATACCTGTGGTTTTAACCTTTACTGATTTTAGATCAGGCAGAAAAAAGATGCAAGGATAAAGATACGTATTTTAATATTAATTAATAAATCGCGATAAACCAGGCTTATTAGTCTGCCAATGTTTACAAATGATACGCCAGATTTCCTGCTTTTTCAAACTACTCTTGAGTTGCACTTAATAGTTGAATTCAAGAAATAATCTGTACCGGCGATTCACGAATTACCGTAACAATTAACATCAGCCTTATTTTGACGCTGTCAGACTGTGTGAAAACGCACTGAAGTGCGTTGAAAAGAGAGTGGTTACATTAAATTTTACTATCCGGGTGCAATCTCGTACTTGCAGCCAAATTTTTAAATCTAATTTCTTGAATTCCAGTTGGAGAAACATTACTTTTAGCAAAACAGGAGCACGAATGGATCGACGAACATTTTTAAAAACATCCGCATTTATCACCGGGCTGAGCCTGATTTCGAATCAACGCATCTTTTCTAAAGGACAAGAACCGGCATCTTTGGTACTCGTAAAAGACGGTTCACCGGAGCAAATGGCGGATAAAGTCTTTGAGTTGCTGGGAGGGGTTTCGCGCTTTATTTCCAAGGGCGATTACATCATGGTAAAACCCAATATGAGTTGGGACCGGCGCCCGGAATACGCTGCAACCACCAATCCCGAACTGGTTTCTAAAGTTGTTACGCTGTGCCTCGACGCCGGCGCAAAAAAGGTTTTGATCGTCGATAATACGTGCAACGATGCCCGACGCAGCTATAAAAATTGTCAAATCCAGGATATGGCCGGAAAAGCCGGAGCGGATGTTCGTTTTGTCCGGGATTCCCACTTCATCGAAACCGATATTCCCGGCGGTACCAGTATGAAAAAGTGGCTGATCCACAAGGAGGTGTTTAAAGTCGATAAACTCATCAATATGCCGATTCTCAAGCACCATTCCCTTTCGCAAGTGACTATTGGTTTTAAGAATATGATGGGCTTGACCGGCGGCAACCGCGGACGGATTCATCGTCCTTTCCCGGAAAAGATTGTCGATATCAATCGCGTCATTATCCCGCAATTAACGATTGTCGATGCAATTAAAATCCTGAGAAGAAACGGACCCTCCGGCGGCAATCTCAAAGATGTGGAAGACCTGAACACCGTCATCGCCGGAACCGACAGAGCGCTTGTGGACGCCTGGAGCGCGAAAGTATTTGGGAAAGATCCCAAGTCCCTGGAATACCTGCAACTTGCTTACGCCGCTGGAATGGGCGAAATCGATACCGAAAAATATAAACCCGTTACATTTATATATAAATCGTGAAAAAGAACCGCTCAATCACGATCAGACGGTCAATCCAGATTATTTTCCTGGCGTTATTCGTGCTGACCGTGCTGCAGGCAACCTATCCATTTCGTCCATGGATACCGCCGGAACTGTTTCTCTGGGCTAATCCGCTGACGGCGCTGGTTACTCAGCTTGCCGGTCGCTTTTTCGATCCGATTTTCCTGATTGCATTACTGGCGCTGTTGTCACCGTTCGTTTTCGGGAGAGCCTTTTGCGGATGGATCTGCCCTCTCGGAACGACTATCGATATATCCGACCGCTACATCGCCAAGAAAAAATACCCGTCCACCCGAAAATACCGACCAATAAAAACCATAATTCTGTTTACAATGATTTTATTTGCTGTCTTTGGAATACAGTTGTCCTGGCTAATGGACCCGCTGCCAATTCTTTGGCGATCGATTGGCATCCCGGGAATGGCGTTTTTTTTCCTGCTCTCTGATACGGTCTTAAACGGATTCTATAACGCCGGTATTTTCCCGGATACCGTTTTAAACATTCAGGATAATATATCCGCCTATCTCTTCCCGGTTTCAACGCCGCGCTTTCCGATGCTGCTCCTTCCCTTTATGACAATCCTGGGAATTCTATTATTGAGCAGAATCTCCCGTCGCTTCTGGTGCCGCAATCTGTGTCCATTAGGAGCGCTGCTCGGTTTACTCTCCAAATTCAGCCCGCTTCAACGAGCCGTAAAGGAAGAAAGCTGTACCAGTTGTTCAGTTTGCCTAAAAAAGTGCAAGATGGATGCGATCGAGGATGATTTTTATTCAACGGAAAAATCCGAATGCATCTTTTGCCTGAATTGCGGCAAAGATTGCCCGGCAGATGCAATCACTTATAAATTCCAATCACCCAAAACAATGCGATCCTCTACCGATTTGACGCGACGCTCATTTATCGGCGCCGGAGCAACCGCGTTATTCGGGTCCGGTTTGTTTTCTTTAAACGCCCTGAATCCGTCGAAAACCGATCGTTGCATCCGACCTCCAGGTTCATTGCATGAAGATGATTTTATGGAACGCTGCATTCGCTGTGGAGAATGTGTTCGTATCTGTGCAACGTCCGGCGGATGTCTGCAAATGTCTTTTTTAGAGACCGGTCTGGAAGGACTGATGACCCCCATCTCAAAATACCGGATCGGTTATTGCGAATATAATTGCAATCTGTGCGGTCAAATCTGTCCAACAAAAGCAATTCAACCTCTTGATCTCAAAGAAAAACAAAAACTTAAGGTTGGCATTGCCCTGTTTTTAAAAGATCGCTGCATTCCTTTTAGATTACATGAAAACTGCATTGTTTGCGAAGAACATTGCCCCTTACCTGAAAAAGCTATAAAATTAGAGGAGAAGGAATTTACTGATCCGGAAACAGGAGAAATAAGAATGGTCAGCTATCCTTACATCGAGCCCGATTTGTGTACCGGTTGCGGTATTTGTGAAAATAAATGTCCGCTGGAAGGTGAAGCGGGAATAATCGTAACGCGAGAAGGAGAGGAAAGATTTTAGCCATGAAGATCTCAAAAATTGCCTATTAATCATACTCACACTGTTGCTCATTTCGTCCTGTTCGTCGACCCGAAAACTATTATTTAAAAAGGACGATTATTTCGGCTGGCAAATGACAAACTATGAATTGTACATTTCAAAGATAGAATTTGAGAGAACTCTAAATGAAAATTATCATTTATACAGCGGTTATGGATTGACCATGATCATGCATCAGGAAATTGAAGGTCCTAATTTTATGAAAATGAGAATTGAGATCTATAAAACCAAGGACCGACCCGGAGCACAGGGACTGTACAAACGTTACCAGTCGTTTACCCAGATTCCTATTGGCAAAGACGGCAGTGAAAGCCCAGGGTTTATTGCTTTCCGCAGGGATAACTATTTCGTTAAAATTATTGCCGTCCGGAATTTACAGGATAAGAACAATTATCTGAAAAACGTTGCCCAAATTATTAATTTTAAAATATCGCGATAGCCATGATCTCCAGGAGAAAATTCTGTAAACTTACAGGTGACATAGTCATCGGTGTTGTCGCATCCCGCCTGTTTGTTAATGCTGTTTTCGCCTCGGAATCAAAATATCCATATATTCGTGACGCCCGGTATTACAAACTTCTCGATAACAAAAAAATCCTGTGTGAATTATGTCCGAGGAATTGTGTCGTCGCTCCAAAGCGCCGTGGATATTGCGGAGTCCGGGAAAACCAGAATGGTAAATTTAAAACCCTGGTCTATGGTCGCCTGACGTCCATCAATAACGACCCGATCGAAAAAAAACCGCTGTTTCATTTTCTACCGGGCACGACGGCAATTTCCGTTTCAACCTCCGGCTGTAATCTCAAATGCAAATTTTGTCAGAACTGGTCCATTGCACAGGTGAAACCGGAAGATCTCAGTTTCCGCTATCTTGCTCCCGAGCAACTGGTCACTCTGACAAAAAACAACAAGATTCCCACAATTGCTTATACATACAATGAACCGACGATTTTCACTGAATATATTCTGGATACGGCTGCTTACGGAAGAGATCAAGGTATCAGAAGCGTAATGATTTCCGCTGGATACATAAACAAAGAACCGCTGCGGGATCTTTGCAAGGTTCTTGATGCGATAAAAATCGATTTCAAAGCCTTTTCGGAATCCTTTTATAAAGATATCGTGTCAGGCAGACTAAATCCGGTACTGGACACATTGGTCGAGGTAAAGTCTCAGGGGGTCTGGCTGGAGATGGTAAACCTGGTTATTCCAACATTGAATGATAATCCAGTGGAGATTGAAAACATGTGTAAATGGATTATCACAAATCTGGGAACCGATGTGCCGCTCCACTTTACACGGTTTCATCCAGCGTATCTTCTGAAAAACCTGCCTCCCACCCCGGTATCTTCGCTTGAGAATGCTTACAAAATTGCACGAAATGCCGGAATAAACTATGTATATGTCGGCAATGTTCCCGGTCATTCCGATGAAAACACCAACTGCCCGAATTGCGGCGCCGGATTGATTATCCGGAAAGGATATTACATCGTCCGGAACAAAATTAAAAATGGCAAATGTCCCAATTGTTCTTCGGTTATTCCCGGAGTATGGACATAAAGGTCGGTAAAATGAAATCTAAACCATTTTCTAAACATCTAAACATATTAGCGATTTTAATGGGGTTATATATCATGAGCTGCTCAACACCAAGCGATGCGCAAGATCGTCCGGCATATAACGCCGGAATGTTTTATCCTAAAAATCCCCGGGAACTCAGACAATCAATTCAAAATTATTTAAACGATCCTGAAATAGATCAGCTTCCCGGAAAACCGTTTGGGCTTATCTCGCCCCATGCCGGGTATCCCTACAGCGGACTCGTTGCCGCCTATGGCTTTGCACAATTGAAGGGCAAATCCTACGACGCCGTCGTTGTGATATCGCCCTGTCATGTTGACTATTTTCCCTTCGCCTCCGTTTACAATGGAGAAAGCTATACCACGCCACTCGGAAAATTGCCGGTGGAAAAAAGCATCACTGAGAAATTAATAAAATCGAGCAAACTGATCCGGATGTCGGATAAAGGACACAATATCGGCATGGCAGGACGCGCCGAACAAAGCCTGGAGGTTCAGTTGCCCTTCATTCAGGAAACGCTCGGCGAAATCCCCATCGTGCCGATTGTCCTGGGAAGCATGGACTGGAATGTAATTCAGGCTCTGGGCAACCAGATCGGAAAGATCGCCAAAAAACATAACATTCTGATTATAGCATCCAGCGATTTGTCTCACTATCACAACTATAATGACTGTAATAAAATCGATAAAAGCTTTATTAAAATTCTTGCCGATTTTTCAATCGAGAAGCTTTATGAGGGAATAGTAAGCAAACAGGTTGAAGCCTGCGGCGGCGGTCCGATTCTTACCCTGATGATTGCGGCAAAAATGAACAACGCCACGGATATAGAAATCCTGAAATATGCCAACAGCGGCGATGTGTCTTTTGGCGACCGGTCCCGTGTGGTCGGCTATCTCTCGGCAGCGTTTTATAAAGAATCAAAAGCAAATAAAAAGGATACATCCATGGGAACAACCGGAAATCATAATAGAGACCTGACTCGCGATGAGCAACTCTTTTTAATTCAACTGGCGGAAGACGTCATCAAAGCAGTTGTAAATAAAGACCGTATTCCCGTTCCTAAAGACATTCCGGCAATCTGCAAAGAAATGCGCGGCGCTTTCGTGACAATCGAAAAGCATCACCAACTGCGGGGTTGTATCGGTTATATTCTGCCTGTTTACCCGTTATATGAAACTGTTATCGAGGTCGCTCAGTCGGCGGCGCTTCGTGATCCACGCTTTCCTCCGGTAACACCAAAGGAACTTAAAGACCTTGAAGTGGAAGTATCAGTTTTGACCGTACCGGAAAAAATCGATGATCCGTCAATAGTCGAAGTGGGCAAACACGGCATTATCATGAAGAGAGGATTGTACCAGGGACTGCTTCTGCCCCAGGTGGCGACTGAATACGGCTGGGACCGGGTAACATTCCTGGAACATACCTGCCTGAAAGCCGGACTCGAACGCGATGCATGGAAAGATAAAGCCACCGAAATCCAGATATTCTCGGCACAGGTATTTAACCGGAAAACGCTGGGGAAATAGGATTATTTTTAGACAGGATTAACCCCGATGGGAAAGGGGTTGAACTGCTTAGGTCTGATTTCCTTAAAAATGATTTTATGCTTATCACGTTAAACACCTCCGGTGTTTTGTCTTTGGGGACACTCATTATTCATCCGGCCCGCCTGCTTGTCGGGCAGACCCGCCTGAATGACACTGTCGGGCAGGCAACTGCCGGATGTTATTCACATTCAATCCCTCCGGGATTGTCCGATTTACTTCCATTTCTCTAAACCCTGCAAGGGTTAAACATGAATAACAGCAGGTGAAACCTGTTGACCTGAGTACGACCAAAAGTCCCCAACCCTGCAAGGGTTAAACATAGTATAACAGTTATTATTTTCGGACAAGATAATCCCGAGGGATGCCTATGTTATCTCTATTTGTTACCCTTCTTTAATATCTTGCGAATGAACATCTCTTTAAGTTTCACAAATGGAATTGTTACGTGTGATAACAATTTGAAAATTTTTGACAGAAAGAGTTTTATTTTCTTTCTCCAATTTGCTTTTATTTCATGAGGAGCAAATATAGCATTATAAAGGCGTTCCACTTCCACATGTTTTGTAAATAGATCGGTGAGAATCTCGATTTTTGTTTCATCTTCCGAAGTAATTTTAACGATTAAATTGTGTATCAATGAGGCGAGAGTATAAATGCCCTGTTCGGCGATTAGCACAGGCAACCCGGTTTCCCGAAGCACCTTCATTATGCTTTCGGGAGGAGTTTCCCCTGAAAGAAGTAATCCGGCAAGATTAGGAATTTTACTATGGTACAAAACAAGCGCCGCCAGGAGCACATCAGTTCGATCGCTGGAAGTAATTATCAGTGTTTTGCTTTGCGAATTTGTCACGCTTTCCATTAAAACATGTGGTTCCTTAGTAGCGACAACGACGTCTTCAATTTGTTTATTCCATGAGGATGTCTTATCGAATTCGTCTTCATTTAAGATTTTTGCGTTCAATTCTTCTTTTATCACCGATAATGTTGGCACGGACAAAATTGATTTATGAGGAATAAAACCGAAAATATCGAGGTCGTTTTGTAACCTGAGTCCCTCTTTTAGCAGATTACTTATCTTCTCATATTTTTCCATTTTTATTTTGTTTATGATCACTCCAAGCACCCTGCACCTACAAGATGCGAAGAGGGAGTAGTTAAGCGCTATCCTATCGATTGTACTTCCCACGCCGCCTTCGCTGATAATCAGTACCGGAGCATTTAATAACTTGGCGACACGAGCGTTTGATAAATTAAAGACCGAGCCTACTCCTCCATGACCGGTTCCCTCAATTATTACAATATCACTTTTCTTTTCGATATTTTTAAATGCTTTCAATATCCTGTTTCCGGGAGATTTTAACTTTCCCGTTATATATTTGCTCGTTTGTTCTTTTCCAACTACAAAAGGACCCATATCTTTGAGATCGCCCTGAAGCACAAAATTTTTACTCATCACTTGAACATCTTCAGGGATTTTGTTCTCTCCAATTATTGAATAGCGCTGAGAAATTGGTTTTATATAACCAACTTTGTGTCCTTTTTTCAACAGAGAATTAATGAGTCCCAGAGAGATGGACGTTTTCCCAACATTTCTTCCCGTTGCCGCAATAAATATCTTTTTTGCCACTCTATTCTCCTAACCTGGATAAGTCAGAATTTCAAATTTCAAGTTTTAAATTTAATATTTTTGGACGAATTATTCATGACTATATTCGCATGAGGTAACGGAATACAGCCGGGACGTGGCGCAGGCGTTTAATCGGAGAACGCTGAAATAAGCACCAAGCGCCGGAGAAGAAGAATGGAGTTTTGATCCGAAGGATCTTTGGAGCCTTTCGAAGCAGTCGGTGGATAACCCGAATGAATTCCCCAGTGGGACAGGCGGGGCTGGTGGAGTTAGAATCCAGTGCCCACTCAATAAATTGAGTGGTTAACGTTTGAAGATGATTTGAATGAGCTACGAAAATAAACGTTAACCGCCGGCTTTAGCCGGTGGGTTAGAGTGAATTCTACCCCAAATCCCGACTTTTTTAATTTGGACGAATCGTCGCCACGCTGATCATAACCTTCAGAAGGTCTCCGACCTTCTGAAGGTTTGAACCCCATAGTCGGTCATTCGTTCTCGTTCCCAAATTGAATTTGGGAACGAGATTAAAGCTTCCAATAAATATCAATTGGTTTGTAGTCTGTCATCATTCTAACAACGATATAAAAAAACATCCTCTGCAAAACACAACAGAATTTTAATCAGCCTGTTTAAAAATCCAACGATTGCCTGTGATTATTACAGCAAGCAAGCCAATCAGACCCACTGCTGCAGTTGACAGTCCAAATACCGGGATGATAATTCCCGAAGTGAGATATATTCCGAGACAAGAGCCGATAATATCACAGGCATAGATGGAACCGGATGCGCTTGGCAATTTTGTCGATTCATGTTTTTGAACCAGGTATGACAGCATCGGGAATATCGTCCCACTCACCAAGCCGCCGAGCCACAGCATTACATAATGGACAATTGAAAAGGTCAGCAGAACCGATTGACTGAGCAGTAAAACCGCATACACGATGATAATAATAGTCAAACCGACTGCCAGCCGGAGAAATTGTTTGAACCGAATGTGCTGAACCGAGCGGCGCTGCCGCCAGGCGCCCATGGCTGCTCCCGCCATAAATGCCGTCGTCAACAGGGCAATGTTCAGATACAAAGCGCCGACATAACTCTGATAGACAATAATCACAATCGATTCCAGACTCATGATGCTGAACCCGATCACCGCCATGTTCAGTTTGAGTATGGAAGCAGGTCTTTTCTTCACCCGAAACCGGATGATAACAATCAGAATCAGCCCGATTACAAATAGTCCGGGATAAACCGGCTTGGTTTTATCGAGATATTGGTACACGCTTTTTAGAACGCCTTTTGTTTGCTGGTCCCATAAAAGCGTATCATAATAAAAGCCTACCGGTTTTTGCAGTGTGTTGATTTGACGATTATTATTTGCTAGTAGATGATTTTCCAGAAAGGCGATTTTTTGCGGCGAGAGGCGATCCCACAAATAAGATTCCTGAATATAGAGATTGGATATATCTCGGTTTTTCAACTGACCGGTAAAATAATCCAGACGATTATTCAGCGGACTTTCCGAAGCCAGCAGATGCACGGTTTCACCGGGAATCCAGCAACTCTGATCGAAGACATTTCGAACCGTATTCTCCATAATCTTTAAAAACGCCACATGCTCATCGCTTAAATAAGTTTCTCCTCCGGGGAATTGCATCGAAACGATAGCAGTGTTATCCATTTGGCGTTTCAAAAGGCGAAAAAATTCAACCGTGTAAAACCGGTTCCACATGGCATTCACCGGAAGTGGAATATTTATTAGTACGACATCGAATTGTTGATCTGTCTTCTTTAGAAATTTCAGAGGATCATCGATGTGTACTTCCACTCGCATCGAATCAGCCTGTTGCAAACTATGCGCATCAATCATCTTTTGCAATACGGCGTCGGTCTGGACAACGGTTATAGATTTCAAAGTCGAATACTTTTGAATTTGTCTATAAATGTCCGCATTGGCGACGCCGATGATCAGCGCTTTTTGAGGAGCCTGATGGTTCAGCATTCCAAAATGAACCTTTTCCTCGGCATCCTCTATAATACCGATATTCCAGATGGGTTCATTATTCCCAAATAGCGTTATGCCGCCGCCATAAAAAGCCTCACTTATCGCCTGATGCGGCGATTCCCGGTAGTCCCGGAGCCTGTAAGGATACCATTTTTTAATAACAGCTTCCGGTGTGACGAACTGAAATAATAAAAATTCGATGATTACTACACCGGTTAATAACAGAACTTTATAAACCGCTTTTTGAAGGATGACCATAGCGGCAACAATCATATAAAAACCGATCGTCAGATGTAGTAAGACCAGTGTATTCGATCCCGACCGAATAAGTAAAATAAAAAGTATACCGCCCATAGCAGAGCCGATAACTTCGCCAATGTAAACATGATGGACTGGGAATTGTGATTTCCGGTCGGTTACCCAGCGAACCAGAAAAGGAAAAAACAAGCCGTTTAAAAACGACGGAATCATAAACAACATACCCGTCCATAAAAAAATCCGACCAAGACCAATCATTTCGCTCAATTCAATTCCGAAAATTCGCCGGATCAACAGCAATGAATAGGAACAAAGTACCAGAAATAATGAGTAAAAGATCATTAACGGTAATAATCTCGGGGATTTATCGACATTTCTAAGATAAGTACTGCCTGCCAGACTGCCAATGCCTGTCCATAACAACCAGTGTCCAATAGCAATGCACATCGTTATTTCATTGCCATAGAATGATTGAGCAACGAGACGTAAAAAAATCAGTTGACCGATGGTTGCCATAATTCCGACGGTCAACACCAGGCTGCTATATTTCAGCAAATGCTTATTAATAATCATCTGATATTAAATGGAATGAAGTTTATTGATCGGAGCGAGTTCTGCTAATACTTACCGTTTTGGGGTCCCAGACCACTCTAAAGCCGACAAAGCTGACCCTGGCGACAGGCATATAGCGAAAACGGTCGGAACAACGGAGTTCGTCTTTATCGTGATACCACGATCCACCGCGTAGCACTCTAAACATGCTGGTTGCCGGTCCCCGAGGGTCCCGATATGCCGGAAGGCTGTAGTAACCGCTCTTGTAATAATCGAGACACCATTCATAAACATTACCGGCAAGATCATAAATTCCAAATATGTTGGGTGGAAATTTTGCAACAGGCGATATTCGTTTCCAGCGATCCTTTTTGCCCGTTCCTGAATAGTTTGCCATGCTGTGGTTTAAATCATTCCCGGTGGGATATTTTATTGACATGCCACCCGATGTTGCTGCATATTCCCATTGTGCTTCGGTTGGCAAAGAACCTCCAGCCCACTTGCAGAAATCCATCGCGTCATACCAGGTCATAAAAGCAACGGGATAATCATTTTTGCTACCGGATCCCTGCATTGGCATTTTACGATCCGTTGCCCGGCAGAACATTTTATACTGCTGAATAGTCACTTCAGTAACGCTCATATAGAAATCTGAAAGAGTTACTTTATGCACCGGTTTTTCGTCGCTATCTCCAACATTGAATTTATCGCCCATTTCAAACGAACCACCTTCAACCAGGACGGCTTCTATCCCGATTGGACCGATTTTCACGACATCATTTTCCCCGGACCGTTCCCGTGGAGCATCGGGTTGATCGGCAAACAGAGGAGATAACCCGATTAATAAGACATTTAAAAAAGTAATTTTGCGGCTGAAAAGCATCATAATAGAATTTCCTGCCATCATTTTCCTAAAAATATCGATTTCAAGAAGCAGATACAAGTACAATTTTCACATTTTTACCTAATCTGACTAATGCATCTATAAAAATGATCCGATATTAACAATCTCCTGCCTCACTATTCTTTCAACCGACAACGGAATTTTTTATACTATTTATATGCAAGATATGTTAATATACGATCGCTGAAAAAGAGATATGTACAGAGGAACACCATATGACAGATTTTATAAAATTCCCGGTAAAATACCGGGTGTTATTAAGTTTTCTGATTTTATTTGGATTAATCACATGTAACAATTCCGGAACTTCCCGCATGAATATCATACTTATCCACTACCACCGATTTGACAACAATTACACTGACTGGACTCTGTGGACATGGCTTGATCAAAAATCGGTTGAATTGATTTCTATTGGTAAAGACGATTTTGGAGCGATCTTCCGAATGGATGTAACACAGTATCCACCTAAAGGTAATATCGGAATCCTCCCCAGATTCGGAAATTGGGAGAAAAAAGATGACCCCAACCGCTACTGGAGCAGATCGATGTCCAATGAAATCTGGATATTACAGGGTGACGGAACTCTCTATCTGAACAAACCGGATACAACACCCTTTATCAGAAAAGCATTTCTGGATGGTCCGGACAGGCTAACTGTAGTATTGTCAAATCCACTTCATAAAATATTACTGGCGCAACTTAATCCAACAATTGAATTGAAAACTAAACTGCTTACGAAATTCAAGAAAATAGACCTTATGCCTGAAGATTCGGATTCTTCAATGATACTTCAAATTGATATGTCTGAACCAATCGGAATAGCCGACCTTCCGGGTAAAATAATTGCCAACGGATACAAATCAGGTCCGATTCTCCTGAGAGATATTCTGACCGATCCGAAGTATTATACAGATTCTCCTCTGGGAGCATTTTACTCACCGGAAAAAACAATCTTCAAACTATTTGCCCCAGGCGCAAGCAAAGTAACGCTGAACCTGTATGAAAAAGCGTCAGGTGGAAAACCAGATCAATATTCCTTAAAGAAATCGGAAACCGGCGCCTGGTCGGTTGAGATCAAAGACAATCTGCTTGGCAAGTATTACACCTATTTTGTGGATGGTCCCGATCCCTCTTACCGACCGGATCATGAAGTAATCGACCCCTATGCCACCTGCGTAACGACCCATGACGGCAGAGCTTTGATATTTCAGGATGATACGCCTATCGCCGATTCTCCGAAATTCCCCTTCAATGAGGCTGTTATTTATGAAATGCATGTCAGGGATTTTTCCATCGCCGAAAATTCCGGGATCAAAAATAAAGGTAATTATTCGGGTTTTACTGAAGAGAACACGCAACTGCCGGGAACAGATATTAAAACCGGTCTGGATCACGTTGTTGAATTGGATATCAATACCATCCAACTGATGCCGATTCAGGATTTCGAGCATGACAATGCGGTTAACAGTTATTTCTGGGGCTACATGACCGTGAATTTCAATTCTCCCGATGGGTGGTTTGCCAGCGATCAATACGATGCGAGCCGTGTGAAAGAATTCAAGCAGTTAATAGACGCCCTTCATCGTAAAGGGATAAAAGTGGTTCTGGATGTCGTTTACAATCATACTGCGGAAGGCAATCCCGAAATCCGCTACAACTTCAACGGAATCATACCGAATTTCTATTATCGACAGCGACCGGACGGAAGTTTCTGGAACGGCTCAGGCTGCGGCAATGAAGTTCGTTCCGAACAGCCGATGGTTCGCAAATTCATCGTTGAATCATTAAAATACTGGGTTAATACATATAAAGTTGACGGCTTTCGATTTGATCTGATGGGATTGATCGACATGGAAACCATGGAAACAATCGTCAAAGAACTCAGAGCAATCAAACCGGATATATTTCTCTATGGCGAACCCTGGGCAGCCGGCGGCACTCCGATTAAACCAACTGTCAAAGGCACTCAGCGGGGCAAAGGTTTCGCGGTATTTAACGATCACTTTCGGGATGCATTGAAAGGTCCCTGGCATAACACCGATCCGGGCTATATTCAGAAAGGAAAAAATATTAAAGCCGTGCAGAAAGGAATTATCGGAAGCATCACCGATTTTGCAGATTCTCCGTCGGAAGTCATCAACTACGTAGTTTGCCACGACGGCAGAACGCTGTGGGATCAATTAGTGATTTCCACCGAAAAGGACAGTGCTCTGACCGATACCGAACTGAAAGCAATGGATAAACTTGCGGCTGTGATTTTATTTACATCCCAGGGAGTTCCCTTTATACACGGTGGACAGGAATTTCTGCGGACAAAATTCGGCTCCCATAATAGTTATAATCAACCGGACAAAATCAATAAGATTCGCTGGGATTACAAACAGGAAAACCGTGATGTTTTTAACTATTATAAGGGACTCATTCAACTTCGCAACGAACATCCAATGTTCAGAATGACTTCCGCAGAGGAAATTAACCGAAACATCTCGTTTTTAAATAAAAAGAAAAATAACATTCCCGTCAACTGTATCGCTTACCAGATAAATCGTGGAAATACAGGTGATTCCTGGCGAAATGTTCTTGTGTTGATCAATCCAAATCACAAGTCCGAAACCTTTACAATTCCGGCAGGCAAGTGGATCCTTGTTGTCGATCATACGATTGCCGGAGTCGATATAATCAAACCGGTTTCCGAAACCGAGATTGAGCTGAAACCCATTTCCGCAATGGTGCTATATAAACTATAAGCAACAATTTTTAAAGGATATCTGATGAAAAAGAAAATCAACATTTTAATAACAGTTGGATTTTCCACTCTTCTACTTTTGGGGGCATCAGGTCTTCGCTCCTGCTCAACAATTTCCGAATCACATAAACCAGCCGAACTTATCGAATTTCGGACTATCGAACCCGGAACAACAACGTCTGTATATATCAATGATATATTTTTTGCTAAATCCTATAAACTGAAGTTTTCCCAAAACGTAAATATCAACGTTGGCTACGATCTCAAAGACAATCTAATTCTGCTGACACCAGCCGATAATTTTTCCGGAAATACATATCTCGAGTTTCTGAATAATAAGGAACGCTATATTCTGCCGGTCATTGTGAAAGAGAAAATTAAAGTCGGGTTCCAGATTGCGGTCGATGAAAAAGACGTGGATGTTTTCGTTATGGGAAATTTCAATAACTGGAGCCGCAACTCAACTCAAATGTCTGATGATGATAACGACGGTATTTATACACGCAGCATTTACCTGGATGACGGCATTTATGAATATCAGTTTGTCATCGGCAAACGAGAAATATACGATCCCGAAAATCCGGTTAAAGTTGACAACGGCTTTGGATATTATAATTCATTGATCCATGTTAAATCTCCCAATAAAGAGCAAATCCCGCAGCTCTATTTTCTGCCGTATCAAAATGATCATTGCCTCCGCCTGGCGCTCGACGCATCAAAACAAGGCGAAAATATTCGAATAACGGTATTAAAGGATAACGTCTTTTATCCCTCAGAATATATTGAGGTTGCGAATGATGAAGTTATAGTTGATCTCAGTCCGCTGTCAGATAATTCATCTTTAACAACACTAAGAATCATCGCAAGCTTCGAAAATATGCCGGGAAACGTTATAACCGTCCGGACTCAAAATGGCGATCCGCTAAACTCAGACAATCCGTTTCTCTGGCAGGATGCTGTCATTTATTCACTAATGATCGATCGGTTTAAGAACGGAAACAGCGCCAATGACGGTCCGATCAATCATCCCGAATTAGATTGGCGCGCTAATTTCCAGGGAGGCGATTTTGCCGGTATAACTCAACAGATCGAAGCGGGATATTTTAACAGACTCGGAGTAAACACTCTCTGGATCTCGCCGGTTAATAAAACCACCGACAAAGCATACCGGGAATGGCCCGAGCCCCACCGTTACTATACCGGTTATCATGGATACTGGTCGGTCAGTGAAAATAAAACGGAACCACGCTTCGGAACTCTCAACGAAATGAAAAAATTAGTAGATGTCGCCCACGATCACGGAATTAAGATTTTACTAGATTTTATATCCAATCATACTCACATCGAACACCATTTTTTCAGCGAGCACCGGGATTGGTACGGCACACTCGATCTTCCGGATGGCACTAAAAACATCCGTCGCTGGAATGAGTATCGCCTGACAACCTGGTTTGACACATTTATCCCATCTTTTGATTTTATCAACTCCAGCGAAGCGCTCGAAGCAATGACGGACAATGCCGTCTGGTGGTTGCAAGAAACCGGTATTGACGGATTCCGGCATGATGCAACGAAACACGTTCCCTATGAATTCTGGCGATCATTAACAAAGAAGATCAAAACGAAGGTTAATCCGGATCGGTCATTGAACGTTTTTCAAATCGGTGAAAGTTTCGGCGGACACGACCTGATCAAATCCTACGTAAACAACGGTATGCTGGAATCACAATTCAACTTCGGACAATTCTTTACCGCACGGCGAATATTCACAGAACCGAACGGAAGGCTCTCAGAACTCAAAGTTGCAATTGATAAAGCCCTCGAAGTATATGGATATAATCACTTAATGGGAAACATTCTTGACAGCCACGATCAAGTCAGAATCATGTCTCTCCTGGAAGGCGACCTTACGCTATCGGAAAATGGCGTTGAACGGGCGTTTCGTGAACCGGCGATTCAGGTGGACGATATTACGACCTATAAAAAGGGACAAATCTTATTCTGCTATCTGATGACTGTCCCGGGAATCCCGATTGTTTACTATGGCGATGAATTCGGAATGACCGGTGCGAATGATCCCGATAACCGCCGGATGATGCGCTTTGGCGATCAATTGAATCAATTGGAGAGAGAGCAGCTCAAGCGTAATTCGAAATTGATTAACCTGAGGAAAAAATATTCTGCTCTTCGCCATGGCGATTATATCAATCTTTATACCAATGATAATGTGATGATTTATTCGCGAGGCGATCCAAATCAAAGACTGATTATATTATTCAATAAAGGATCACAATCCGAGAACGTTCATCTGAGTCTTCCTTCCTGGATGGAAGGTGGTTCGCTACGGTCTCTGCTGAAAGATAAGAATTATCGGATTAAGGGTCGAAAGGTTGTATTACAAATTCCGGAATACAGCTATGATGTTCTGTTGATTGAATAACGCTATTTAAGAAATATCATCTTTTTCGATAGAATTACATCCTGACATTCCAGGGTAAAGATATAAACACCGGCGCTTACCGGTCTCCCACTGCCGTCTTTGCCATTCCAAATCACCGCATAAATTCCTGCTTTTCTTTTTCCATCAAACAGCGTTATGACCTGTCGTCCGTTGACATCATATATCGTCAAGCGGATATCAGCCATTTCCGGTAAATCAAACCGGATCGTCGTAACCGGATTAAAGGGATTGGGATAATTTTGATACAGTGCAAAAGTCTCCGGCAACAGGTTTTCAGTAGCAATATCCAGCGAACTGGTTCGGAAAGTAAATGTATCCGATAAAGCGCTGGCGCCTGCTTTGTCAACTATTTCAACATACCAGGCATACTCATAATCGAGTTTTACTTTACGGCGGTCGCAATAGGTTGTATCCGTTCCATAGGTATACTTTCGGGTGGCGTCCGTTCGCCAGTAATAGAGATAATATAAAAGCTCATCATAAGGATCGACATCCTGCGCCGCAGTCCATTGAAACAGCGGATATTCGGTAAAAATGTATCCATTATTACCGGGCGTCAGTAACATAACCGGAGACGGCGGATCGTTTTCAAGATTGATAGCAAAGGAACAATAATCCTCGCTATTTACCGTTACAGCGCCGGATCGATCAGTAGCTTCAACCCGCCAATAATAAACGGTGTTATCAAGTAATGAATCTTCGAGAGTAATACTGGTATTTTCTCCTTCGTAGACAACAATAAAATCATCTAATCCGGTGCCAATTTTTAACCTGTAAATCACCTGATCATTGACATCCGGATCGGCTGCGGCATTCCATTGGAATGTTGGTGTAAGGTCCTGTAGAACTTCATCAACTGCGGGAGACAGTAATGAAAATGCTTCCGGTGGGCTATTCTCACTGTTCACTTTAAATGACCAGACGGCTGAAATCAGTGTATCATTGGCTGCGGTTATCATTATCACTTTCCAGAAATATTCCGCATTCTCGATCAATGGGTACTCAGGTTTGTAAAAATTTGTATCGATTTCAATCAAAGCTGTATTTCTAAAATCAGACGTCGTATGTAAAAATAATTGATAAGTTGCAGATGATGCTGAATTATCCGACGGAATTTGCAGTGAATAATTCGCTTTTTCATCTCTAAGAATACTCAGAAAGAGTTCTCGGTCTCCTTTCGATAAAACAGTTGGAACCCAATAAAACAGCGGCTGCCTTGTCGCGATAACGCTCTCTTTTTCAGGCACGATCAAACTGAAATCGCCCGGAACCGGAGGATCAACGTGGATGTATGCGGTTTTGACTTCAGTTATTGCCGTATCGCCATATTCGACAGCCAGTGAAACCGTATAGTCTCCGGCATCACGAAAAATATGTATCGGATTTCGTACTGTGCTGATATTGCCATCATCGAATTCCCATCGTATTGTGCAATCTTCAGGTAAATACTCGGAGATATTCGAAAATTGAATTGTCAACGGAGCATTCCCCGACTGAAATTCTGCTGTAAAATCAACAGTCACCGGTCTTTCAATCGACCATTTTATCGCATCAAATACTAATTTCTGTCCGGCAATTCCCGATGCATCACCAAGTTTCACATAAGATTCTGTGCCAGATCTGAAGATATAATTCCCAAGCAATACCCACTGATCGGGAAATTGACTTTGATCGATACTCCCCTGTGATACGGAGTCTGCATGATTTATTGAATAAACAGCATTTGTTGCCGGTTGATCGGAAGTGGGGATATATGCATACACATCATAATGCGCCAGGGATGGCAGATTCGGCGTCCACGTCGCATAACAGGTGTCCTCATTTACAGATATTCTGGAATAACACCACCAGTAATGACCATTATATCCTGCCTTTTTATCTTTCCATAGAGACACTGAAGCCGGTGATTGAGTATGCAGGTAAAATCCGTTTTCCAGATGCCTGTCGTCAACCAGCGTATCAGCCCGGGCTGCTTTATTAAAACGCGTCGAAATACACCACGGAATCCCCGATCCGGCGGAAGCAAGGTTGACATTGCCTTCATTATAGCCGGGCCAATCATACAACGCCCCGCTGCCATCATAGGACGGATAACCGACTGTGTTTTTATTACCATAGGGATCATTAAAGATCAAGGTCTTCTTCCCTTCAACAATTCCCTTTGCCAGTACAAGATGACCTGAGCCGGTCAACCAGACACACATTGTATATGGGTGACCGGCATTGATTTCAGATGTTGTTTTTTCCCATGTTGTAGATTCTTGATCACTTGAAGTTAATCCGTGATTCCGATAATAATCATCCATATGATTACTGGGTCGATTACTCCCTGACCACATATAGCCATAGCCGCCTTTTCCGGCAGTATGACCACCCGGAGATGATGAATAGGAATAATCGGTTTCACGGTAATAATAACGCTCGCAGATATATCGTCCCCAATAACTTTTATGGCTGTAGGGGCTTGAGCAACGAGTTTCCCAGCGAGGTAAAATATTGTAGTAGGCTAAAACCATTGCTGCCGCCGTCGGAGCGCAGGCATAATATCCCCAGAACCAGTCCGGTACATCATAGACCTGATGAAGATAGGGAACCTGTATTCCTTCGGATTCGTTTTCGAAATGCTTTATCGATTGAGATGGCGCAAAGCTTTTTTCATCGGAAGTTGGCTTAATAACCCGTGGATTGGATATTTCTGACTTTTGAATGTTGATATCGGAGATGATAAGTTCCTTTTTATCAAAGACATGGTAAAGAACCTGACGGTCATTATTAGAGAATACAGGATCCATTTCAAAAATCTGTTTCGTATCCGTGATTTTTCTTTGATTCGTCCCGTCGAATCGAATCGTATATATATCAGTATTTAGTAACTCAAAATTCTCGATTTCTTTTTTATAGAAAATTATCCATTCCGAATCATCCGACCATGTCGGCTGATGTCCTTCACCCAGATCAAACGTCCTGTCGTTGATCCGATCATAAACATAGATTTTACTATCAAAACCGGAATATAAAATGTAGCGTGAATTTGGCGACCATTGAGGACAATAATAACCGCCTTCACTGTCCGTAATCACTGATCTTTCACCGGTTTGCAGATCGATTATCCATAACTGGTCGTTATCATCATTATAACAGGCGTTTTCACCATCGGGGGAAATTGGAGCAATGTTGGAGTAAACCCCGAGATCAATTTCTCTTCCATCCGATATAATTAACCGGCTACCTACCGTATATGCCACACGACTATCACGTGTAAAACCTGGTTGCCCAACCCACTGCGATGGCTCTGTCAATCTTCTAATTTCTCCATTATTCAAATCAATAATAGCGGGAGACTGCATTCCTTTTTTGTCGATGAATTTAAAACCAACCCTTTGCATATCGGGAGCAAGCGTGTAATACAAACCACTGCTCCTGGAATCGGTCAGGACTTCAGTTTTACCATTCCGGTAAAGATAGATCGCCGATGTATAATTATCCGTAAACACAAATCCGTCCTCAATAACGCGAGGATTTCGAATATATCCTTTTTCTTCCATTACATCCCGGGCTGCGATGAAGTGAACAAATGCAACTGTGAGTATGATGATATCGCTTAACTTATTTATTTTCATGCTGCTCCTGCAAATTAAATAACCAGTCAAAACTATAATGACAAAAGCGAAAGTGCAAGCGTGGAAACCAGAATTATGAATCTGATTTATCCTTTATCACTCTTTTTTATTTTTTCCAGATAGCAGCAAGTTTATCGTCGTTACCGTTCTGGTAGACGATTAATAAGATTATGTTTGATTGATTTCAACAGACTGAAACAATATTCGCGCCGTTTTTTCGACAATTCTTCCAAGGACAACTGCTTCGCTACGATAATCTATTTTTGAAATATCAAAGCTACTTTTAACCATATTCAATTTATTTCCGTATTACGGCAATTTTCCCAACGGTAGTATCACCATCTTTAGTGTACGCCATGCAGAGATAGACGCCGCTGCCGACGTATCGTCCCCGGTGATCTTTTCCATCCCAGAATGCCTGCTGACCAATTATATTCCCGTCAATATGAGATAAATGTCTGACGAAGGTTCCGTCAATTGTGACGATCTTTACATCAGATTCCTGTATCAAACCATCGATAACAAACGGTCGGGCAGACGGTATTTCGAATGGCATTGGAAACAGCGTGAGTTGCCGGTATTCATTACCGTAAACCGCATAAGGTGATTTATAAATTGAAATGCCTTTATTCGTGGCGAGATATACGATTCCATCATCAGAATCAAAAGCGATATCCATTACATAATTACTAAGGATACCTGAATTCCCGGTTGTAAAACCTTCAACATCGTTTAACCAGATACCGTTGTGAGTATAGACTTTCACACCGGAACCGACGGTTGAGATCCATTTATTATTTAAACCATCAACTTTGATCCTGCACTCTTTGGCAAATGGCACACTCGTCAGAACTGCCGGATCAATCTGGCTAAAGTATCCATTGGAAAAGTTATCGGATACTACTGCCCGCTGAATACCTTTAGAAGACATAATCCATAAGTAACCTTCCCGGTCAAAGACAATCGAATAAACTGAATTATCCGCAAGACCGTCACTGGTTGTAATCCAGCGCCATTCATCATCCGATTTATCGGAAATAGTTCCATTATGATCTATAATAATTATCCCGCCTGCTGCCGGCGATGGTGAATCACCGCCATGCACTTCAGACGCAAACCAGACCCGCCCTTTGTCATCAAATATTATGGATGTTGTATGATAATTCAGATACCCGTAAGATTCGGTGATATTGAAATGAACCCAGTGATTGTCCGAAGTTAAAACAGCAATAACATTGTCGTTTTGGGCATACTGATTGGCAATCCAGAGATTGTCATTGTCATCGAGGGCAATATAGCCGATACCGAGATAATAGTCGCTGCCGCCCTTGCCGGCGGACGCTGCCAGCTTTTGATCAGTAGTATCATATACTTCATAATTCGTCAGGTCATCGGGATCAAATTCAAGCAGACCGCCCGGTCTTAAATATCGCTGATACGATCCGTACAGTGGCGCAAAATAGTGACCGTCTTTCCTGCGCATGAGGTTATAGATGCGTCCCGATGATGATAAAGAATATGCGATTGTATCCGCAACAAACTTGTCCCAATCCCGTTCATTATTTTCATTAATACTGATAGAATTTGCTTTCCCATGAATATTATACCATCCGTCCGGGGTCTGCATACTGAATCCCTTCTGCGTCCCAGCCATCAGACTACCGTCTTCATTAACCCACAGAGCGGTATAAATATTATCCAAAATCGTATTTGGTGTATAATACCGGAGAGTTTCATCAGAATAAGTCCAGAGACATTTGGAATCGGAGCCACCCCATAAAACATCATTTGAATCAAATACGCATTTCGTTGTACTTCCCTGTAAAACATTCTTCCATGAGCCGGAATTATATCTATACACTCCACCGTTTGTCGTTGCATAAAGTATACCGGAATTATCCGTTATCAGCAAATTAATATCAAGCGTAAAACTGTCGTTATATAAATTTGCCTGATTGCCCTCAATTTGGAACAGCGCCGATCCCAGATTTGCCAGGATCATTCCCTCGTAATTGACAACATTAGATGAGTAGCCCGATGCAGGAAAATCAACCTTTTGCCAGGCTGAAGAAGGTTTCAAATCGATCTGATTCAGATCGGCAAAAAGTAGCCCGGTATTCGTGGCGACCCATAATGTATCACCAATAACCGTCAACGAATTGATTTCAGAAATTTCAGTGGGAAAACTTTCAAACCGATCCTTGTAATGATACTTTGTTCCGGAAGTCTTAAAATAAGAAATACCCCAGTCAACGTTTATCTGATACGCTGCAAACGCTGCGTTTCCATGAAATGCAATAGAACTTATACTGGTCAACTTATCACCGAAAACATTTTCGGTAAAGACCTGCTCGACAGTTTTTGTCTCCATATTCCAAATATTTATTTCGCCATCAGGAAAACTCATTCCCAACCAGAGGCGACCGAATTTGTCTTCGGTAAGACACTGAATATCGTTGCGCGTGAGATCATGTCTGATTGTATATGTGTTGAATTGCTGAGTGCTTCTGTCAAACTCAACCAACCCGCCGCTGCTGGCGCCATAGACATAATTACCCTTTACAATAACATCCCTGACGTTGAGAACCGAAGTGTAACTATCCCATTCGCCGACTACTGCCTGACTGAAAGAAATAACCGGTATTAGAAAAAACAGGGGAAAAAGCAGTATTTTTCTCACGAACTACCTTTTGATTGTTCTGATCAGATTCGCCATTTCAATCATATTCAATGCAGCATCCCAGCCTTTGTTTCCTGATTTTGTCCCGGCTCGCTCAAGCGCCTGTTCAATCGTATCGGTAGTTAATACACCATAAATAATCGGCACTTCAGACTCCATCGACAACCGGGCGATCCCTTTAGAAGATTCAGCGGCAACTACATCAAAATGCGGTGTAGCTCCGCGGATAACAGCGCCAAGACAAATCACGCCGTCAAATTTCTTTGAATTCGCAACGGCTTTCGCCACAGGTGGAATTTCCATGGCGCCTGGCACCCAGTAAATATGAATATCATCCTCTTTGGTTCCATGCCTTTTCAGACAATCGAGAGCGCCTTCCAGTAATTCTTTCGTGATCAAATCATTAAACCGACTAACAATGATTGCGGTTTTCATTTTTTCAGCGGATAATACGCCTTCATAAATCTTTGCCATAATTCACCTACTTCTTTTTATTTAAGATCATATGTCCCATTTTATCGCGTTTTGTTTTAAGATATTTTTCATTATTTGGATTTGGTGGAATTTCGATCGGTATTCTATCAATTATTTCCAATCCGTATCCTTGCAGTCCAACAATTTTCTTTGGATTGTTCGTCAATAAGGTCATCTTTTTAATACCCAGATCAGAGAGCATTTGGGCGCCCATTCCATAATCCCGCAAATCCGGTAAAAACCCAAGTCGCACATTTGCTTCAACAGTATCCATACCCTGGTCCTGCAAACCGTAGGCGCTGATTTTATGTTTTAAACCAATTCCTCTACCTTCCTGTCGGAGATAGAGTACAACGCCTCTGCCTTCGTTGGCAATCATTTCCATTGCCCTTGTCAGTTGATCGCCGCAGTCACAGCGTAAAGAGCCAAATACATCGCCTGTCAAGCACTCCGAATGAACCCGCACCATAACCGGTTCACCATTTCCTACATCACCCATCACCATGGCAACATGTTCTTTTTCAGTTAAATGATCGATGTACACGATTATGTCGAATTTTCCGATCTTCGTTGGAAGCACAGCTTCGCTGATGCGTTCAATGTAGCGTTCATGTTTGCGACGATATTCGATTAGATCTTCGACTGTAATTATTTTTATATCATGTTCCTTAGCAATGGCCTGTAACGCCTCCCCGCGAGCCATTTCACCATTTTCATCCATTATTTCGCACATGACACTGACAGGTTTCAACCCGGCAATCATTGCCAGATCAACAGACGCTTCCGTATGCCCTGTGCGACGCAGAACTCCACCGGAACGGGCAACGATTGGAAAAATATGCCCCGGTCTTCCGAGATCATCCGGATTCGTATCAGGCTCAGCAAGCGCTTTAATAGTCGCTGCTCTGTCCGGAGCCGATATACCGGTAGTTGTTCCTTTTTTATAGTCAACACTAACTGTAAAGCTGGTGTTATGCAATGCCGTGTTATCCGCGACCATCAAATTCAATCTTAATTCTCTTGCCCGTTTTTCTGTTAAACCTACGCACATCAGACCCCGGGCATGTTTTGCCATGAAATTAACGGCTGTGGGAGTTATTTTCTCAGCTGCTATGATAAAATCACCCTCATTTTCACGATTTTCATCATCGACGACAATGATAAATTTACCATTTATTAAATCGGCAACGGCTTCTTTAATCGTATTAAATTTCATTGCTTATTTCCTCGTTCGTATCTCCATGAGATTACTGTGTATTCATTTATTTCTTCTTGCTTCCGTATCCCCAACTATTTATCGTGTCCTCGGTTATTGGTTTCACTGAAGATTTTCTGGTTACAAATTGTTCGATATATTTTGCCAGTAAATCAACCTCAATATTAACTAAGTCACCCATTCTTATGGTCTTCAAATTAGTATCCCGAAATGTCAGCGGAATTATGGCAACAGTAATCTGATTTGCTATGATCGATGCGACTGTCAAACTGATTCCGTTTATTGCGATTGAACCTTTTGGAACAATGTATTGCTTCAGTTCATCGGGAACCTGGATAGTTATTGTTGCTGATTCCCCGGTTTTTACTATTGAGCTTATCGATCCGACTCCATCCACATGTCCCTGGACAAAATGCCCGCCAAACCGACCATTCGCCGACATGGCGCGCTCAAGATTCACCTGGACGCCGGACTTGAAATATACTAATGTCGTCCTGGACAAAGTTTCATCGACGGCTTGTGCAGTAAAGCGATCATTCATCATGGATACAACACTGAGGCATATGCCATCGACAGCAACACTATCGCCAATATGTAAATCTTCAGTAACTTTTGTTGATAATATTTCAAATAGTTTTCCTTCAGGATTGGACTGAATCCGCTCAACTTTTCCAATCTCTTCGATAAGCCCGGTAAACATTATTTTAATTTTCCTCTTAATAAGATATCTGGACCAAGTTTCCGGGGCTCTGCCCACTCCAGCTGAATGGCGCTATCCAGTGATTTCATAAAACCACTGAAGCTGAAAATCCCCTCTCCTAAAATTTTTGGGGCAATGAATAGTTGTAATTCATCTACCAAACGACTCTGAATCAGTGATCCGGCAACCTGACCACCTCCCTCACAATAGATTGATGTTATCCCGAATTCCGCAAGATGTTTCATTGCATCATACAACTGAATCCAACCAAGCGTATCGCTATTGACCTGTAATACATTAATCCCGGTTTTTTGAAGTTGTTCAACCTTTTTCTCTTTACCCTTTTGTGAAGTTATGACTACAGTCCGCTTCTTAAAATCATCGGAAACGAGTTTAAAACGATAGGGAATATTCAACACATCATCTAAAATAACTCTGTATGGGATAAACCCATCGGTTTCTCCAGGTAACAGCCCCGGATCATCCATGAAAACCGTGCCCATTCCAACCATAATCGCATCGTGAATCTTTCTTTGATCTTTTACAAAGTTTCGCGCTTCGTCAGATGTTATCCATTTACTCTTTCCGGAAACATCGGCAATATATCCGTCGGCTGTTTCCGCCAGCTTGAGTGTGATCCAGGGACGGTTTTCTTTGACAACGCTGATAAACCCCCGATTCAATTGTCGGGCTTCGTTTTCAAGCGCTCCAACACAAACTTTCACATCTGCCTCTTCCAAAATCCGAACGCCGTTCCCGTTAACCAGTGGATTCGGATCGATCATAGCGATGCGGACCTCTTTGATTCCAGCCTTGACGATTTCCTTGGCACAGGGAGGTGTTTTGCCATAAAAGCTACAGGGTTCAAGGTTTACATAAAGTGTTGATCCATTAACTTCTGAACCGGCATTTTTTATTGCTTCAATTTCGGCATGAGAATCACCGAACTTTGGGTGATATCCTTCGCCAATAAGCTGATTATTTTTTACAAGTACCGCCCCCACCATTGGATTAGGGCTGGTAAAGCCTCTTCCCTTTTGGGCGAGTTTCAGTGCGTGTTTCATCCATTTTTCGTGCATATTCATAAAAAATCCCGAACGCCCGGGACCTTAACCTATCTTCTTCCATCCGGACTCTTACCGTCGGTGCCTGAGTTTCACAGGCTCGATCCCGGATTTCCCGGAACTCGCGGACTATCACCGCCGGTCAGGATTTCCACCCTGTCCCGAAGACGCAAAGCAAATTTAGGAGTATAAAAGTGGAGATGCAAGAAATGTTCATGGTAATAAATATGGCTCATTGACTTATCCAGGTCCTTTTGGGTATACCAACTCATTCCCCTCGAGATGTCCTTGACACAAGCCCTAGCTTGGGAATGTTTACAAAGGATATATTTTTTATTACAAAGATGGGGCTTTATAACGAACAAGAGACTGTTATATAAAATTCCATCCGATAAACACAGGCGCTAGCTCTCATTCCTGTCTTCATTGACGGGAATGAATTATTCAGGTCAGCTGGTAATGTCAAAAGTTTATGAAAAAAGGTAAAGAACAAAGAGAGTCGGTAACATTTTTGGATAGTAATCAGATGGATACCACCTTCAGTTTAATTCAAGGCCACCCAGAGCGAGTTATCCATTTGAAAGGTACACAAATTTGGTTGAGAACAGCCGCTTAATAAGATATACGCATAAACAGATACATTAGGAAAAAATAGGGTTCATCTGCGAAATTGCTTAGTATTTCGTTTATAAACATTGATCACCAACGACTCGCGATTTCCGACTTGTTCTTTCTAACCTGATTAATTCACGAGCTCGTGAATTATAAACAATTTCTGTAAATAGATATTCTCTTCTCACTTAATCACTTTTTTCATTTTTGCTGGTGAATAATCCAAGCTAAAACTGTTTTCAGATTTCGTGGTTTTTTGATTTCAATATCTCCCTTGTATCAGTTCTTCAGGCTTCATGAGAAGCCTCCTTTATATATATCATTAATTCTCTGAGATATCGGTGTTTCTTGCTGTACAATTATCCCCTCGAAAATGGCGTCACATTATTTTACGAAAGGACAAAACTTCTGAAAAGTGCTATAATAAATGTTATGTAAAGAAGTGTGGATAGCAGGTTTACTTTTCAATATCCGTAAGAATGGATAATATTTCCTCTTTATATTCGATTGGCGCTTCTATAATTCCCCAGCCTTTCTGCTGCTGGTATATGCCATTATAGGCGGCGTCGTGATAGGATCGCAGAAAATGGGAAATATTGCGTTCTTTTAGTTCGGCTTCAAGCAGGCGCGCCTGGACTTCATTTTGTAAAGTTATGATCTTTTGATAATCAGACATAATATTCCTTATCTACTCAATTTGTTATACGATGATGATAATGAAATAATGGTTGACCCGGTATCCTGACATTGCATTGATACACGGCATCTGTTTCGACTTCAGTCAGATACAGGGTTTTCAAATCCTTTCCGCCAAATTCGAGATTGCTGGGTTTTCTGCCTGGCGTCTCTAGTTTATGGATTATCTTTCCTATAGGTGAAACAATATATACAGCGCCCCCACCGAAGTGAGCGATGTACAGGTTGCCTTTTTTATCAAAAGCAATTCCGTCCGGATCTCCGCCGGGAAGTTCAATAAACAGTTCCGGTTTACCTATAGCTCCGGTTTTACTAAAAGGAAATCTGAGCACCCGTTGAAATGCCGACTCGCAGATGTATAGATATTTCCCGTCCACAGAAAAGGCGAGACCATTGGGGAAAGCGAGATTTTTGATCACAGGCTCAATGTTTCCGGTGACGGGATCAACCCGGTAAACTACGCCGTCCGGATTATTGCGGTCATAATGAAAAGGATCGGTAATGTAAAGAAATCCATCCGGTCCGAATGCCAGATCGTTTGGACGATGAAAAGGTTGGCTATCTGTGCCTGACGTCAGGATTTTTATAGAGCCGTCCATGTTTATTTTCAGGATAGCATTGATACCGAAATCACAGGCAAAAAGTGTTTCGTTGCTGAATAGCAGACCATTGGTTTTTCCAAAATCAGGTGACTTACCCGACCTGACCAGGAATGTATCCGCTCGATTATTTTGGATACGAGTAATCCAGTCGCCATAGCAATTGGAGACATATAGTGTTGATCTGCCATCCCATGTCGGACCTTCGGGAAAATTCATTCCGCCAGCCACTTTTATCCATTTCTCATTTGGATTGACAGGCGAACGATAGCATTGCGTGATAAATACTACACAATATAAAGTTGCTAAAGATAATGATAAAATTGTAGCAATTTTCTTCATGATCAATTCGTGAAGAGATCAAAAATATTGCCCAGCATATTGCTGTCGGCTTTAAATAATTCGGTATAGCGGCAGCGTTTACATGTGACCGATGTGAACTTTACATTCTGTACATCAAAAATTTTTGCCAGGAAGCTGCCGGTAGTCCGGACTTCACCGGTTTCATATTCGTTATTTCTGCATTTTGGACAGATGTAGATTCGTGATTCTTCCATATTGACCTCTTTTATGTTGATATGTTATTCCGTTCCATATATTCGATCACCGGCGTCGCCTAATCCGGGCAGGATATAGGCGTGATCATTTAATTTACGATCCAGAGCGGCAGTAAAGATCGGTACTTCCGGGTGATCTGCGGTTATTCTTTTAATGCCTTCCGGAGCGGCAACCAGGCAGACGAACCTGATATCCGTGACTCCTTTGGATTTGATTAATGTCAGGGCATTGGATGCGCTACCACCCGTTGCTAACATCGGGTCGATAAGAATGACTTTCGTATCGGCAATATTGGGAGGCAATTTAGTGTAGTACTCAACGGCGTTGAGAGTATTTTTATCACGGTAAAGACCAATGTGGCCGACGCGAGATCGGGGAATGAGGTTTTGAATTCCGCCAATCATTCCAAGCCCGGCTCTCAGGATCGGAACCAGAGTGATTTCTTTTGCCAGGCGATATCCAATAGTTTTTTCAAGGGGAGTAGTGACTTCAATTTCAACTGTGCCGAAATCCCGGAAGATTTCATAAACCATTAGCGAAGCAATTTCATTCAGCAGCGACCGGAAAAGATAATTATTGGTATTTACGTTTCTGAGCATCGTTAATTTCGTCTGAATAAGCGGATGTTTAATAATTGTAAGGTTCGGAAAGTCTGTCTTTGTCATAACGTGCTCCTCAATTTTTTTCAATGACTTCAAGCGCTCAGTCTTGCATATTTAGTTTTTCTTCGATATCATTAAGCTGTTTGGAAACACTGTTAAGTCTAAACTCTATGGAATTTAATATCCAGAACTGAAAATGTTCAACTTTTGTTTGTTTATAGATCATCCATATAATCTTGAGGGATACCACAAGGATACTTATTTCGATGAAAAATAAAGGGGGCAGCGGTACCGAAATGTTAAACAGGTGGCGAAGGATATCAAAAATAAACAGAAGAATAATGACGCTAAAAAAGACGAGGTTGATAATCCGATCCTGTTTTGCCGAGCCTTTCCCGCCAATCTGTCCGACCAGGTTACGGATTTTTTCCTTTTCAGATCGGAACTGCTCCAGATCCTGTTCTAACGAAACATTTTCTTCAATATTCATGTTTATTCTCCTGTTGATTACATGACTGTACTTTTCAAAAGCTTAAGGTTATTGATCTTAATTTAAATTCTTATCGGAAATATTAAAATTATCTTTTCAAACCTGTTTTTATTATACACATTTATTTTAATAATTACTATTTTACATTTGGTGAAAATAATGAATTTCTTCAAGAATAAAACAACTGCTTCAATAATGAACAAACTTCAAAAAGTAAAGGGTGTAAAATGAAATCGACAATGGTTGACCGTTTTTTCCGTTATGTGAAAATCGACACGCAATCTCAGGAGGATGTGGAAGATCGCTATCCCAGTACCGGAAAACAAAAAGAACTTCTCAAAATATTAGTTAAAGAGTTGCAGGATTTGGATCTCAAAGATGTGAAAATGGATAAATATGGATATGTTATGGCGACGCTGCCCTCGAATTTATCCAGACAGGATAGCGCCAGAGTTCCGGTTATCGGACTGCTCGCTCATGTGGACACATCCCCCGAAGTTAGTGGCGCCAATGTTAAACCAGTTATTCATAATAAATACAAAGGGGCAGATATTGTGCTTCCCGGTGACGCTAATCAGGTTCTGCGTTATAGTGAAAATCCGGCATTAAAAGAGCACATCGAAGATGATATTATTACGTCCGATGGTAAAACACTTCTTGGCGCCGACAATAAAGCGGGAATTGCCGAGATAATGACACTATTGGAATGTTTGAAAGAAAATCCCGGGATCAAACACGGTACCATCCGGGTTGGTTTTACTCCCGATGAGGAAGTCGGCGCCGGAACCAAGTACTTCGATGTGAAAAAGTTCAATGCCGATTATGCCTACACAGTGGATGGCGAGACCGTCGGAGAAATCGAAAATGAAACCTTTAACGCTGCCGCCGCGACATTTACGGTACATGGCGTAAATGTTCATCCGGGATATGCCAAAAATAAACTCGTTAATGCGATTAAAATTGTATCGGAAATTATTCAGGAATTGAAGGATGATCCGGCTCCGGAGACAACCGAAAAACGGGAAGGCTATTTGCATCCCTATGTAATAGAAGGTGGTATTGAAAAAGCGAGTGTGAAACTTCTGATCCGAGATTTCGACCAGAGCGGCATGGATGAAAAATCCCAAAGACTTGCGTCGATCCGGGAAAAGATTGCCGCAAAACATCCGAAAGCAAAGATCGAGCTGGATATCAAAGAATCTTATAAAAATATGCGGGTGAAGCTGGACGAAGATCCCAGGGCAGTTGAATATGCACTGGAAGCTGTAAAACGGGCCGGAATTGAACCGCAATTACAACTGATCCGTGGCGGTACCGACGGAGCACGACTTTGTTTCATGGAATTATTAACTCCGAATATATTCACGGGCGGGCATAATTTTCACAGCAAACTGGAGTGGATTGCCGTTCAGGCAATGGAAAAGGCTGTCGAAACATTGAAGCATCTCGTTCAGATTTGGGTTGAAAAGAGTCTCGTCGATTAAATAAAATAGCATAACAAGGCAAAGCTGTAATGACTAAAAAAATCATTTTCATTAGTTTGATCCTGTGCATTTTAGGGATATTTTCACTGGCAAATATTATTGAAAGCAAATCGGTTGGACCGGGTGTAATGTACTATCATGATTATCTTGCGGCCGGGCCATGGCATTTATATGTTCTGGAAATTGATTTGACGAATGAGTGGATCAATATCGAGACCGTTAAATCGGGTGATGTCATGTCGGCGTATGAAAAGACATCCTCAATGGCAAACCGGAAGGATCGTGAAGAACACCGGATTGTCGGTGCTGTTAACGGCGATTTTTACAGCTCCGGTGGTATTCCAACCAACGCTCAGGTTCTGCAGGGTGAATTGCTGAGGCGTCCGATTGACCGGGAAGCGTTTGCGGTTTCCGATGACAATGAACCTCTTATCGGCATATATTCCTTTTCTGGATATACGGTCAGTAAGAGTGACCCTGTAGCGAATATTCAGGGAGTCAATGAAAGTCGCGGAACTGACAAACTTATAGTGTATAACCATTATTTTGGAAATTCTACCGGAACAAATCAATACGGTACTGAAATTATTGCAGAATATATTACTGAACCAATCGTTAACGATACGGTTTATCTTAAAGTGTTGGTGAAGGATAGTATCCAGTCATCAGGGCATGGCAATAATACCATACCCGGAAATGGGATTGTCTTGTCCGGTCATGGAATATCTGCAACGTATTTAAACGAATACATATATGCAGGTGACACTATTAAAGTTGTTCTTCGGTTGACTCCATCGAGTAAACGCATAAAGGAATTAATTGGTGGTGGTCCGTCGATGATTACTAATGGTACTGTTTCGGTGCCGGGAGGAAGTTTTTCGTCCGACCGACACCCTCGCACAGCAGTGGGATTTACCCAGGATTCCACACGACTATACATGTTTGTGGTTGATGGTCGGCAGGCAGGATTCAGTGCAGGAATGTCGCTTTATGAATTGGCTGATTATATGCTGGAATGGGGAGTGTATAACGGTATCAATCTTGATGGAGGCGGTTCTTCAACAATAGTTGTACGTAATCGTGTAATAAACAGCCCGTCCGATTCCGGCGAAGAACGATCGGTCGCAAATGCATTAATGGTTGTTAGTACGGCGCCTACCAGCGATCTGGCATATTTAAAAATTTCTCCTCGAGAGGTTTTTCTATTAATAGAAACTCAGAAACAATTTCAAGTAGGTGGATTTGATCAATATTACAACGGAGTTTCGTTCCAAAGTGAACTTTTACATTGGGAGTGTGATACAAACCTCGGAGTGATTAATTCAGATGGATTATTTACTGCCGGGACAGATACGGCATCTGGCTTTGTGTATGTTTCCCTAGATACTATTCGTGATTCTGTATCGGTTCATGTAACCGATATTGCATCGATCAGGCTTCAACCGGATCCGATCATTTTAAAGGTTGGTGAACAACAGCAAGTTATAGCAGAAACACAAGACTATTTTGGAAATGTTGTAGATCTTGCTGCTGACCGATATGATTGGTCAGTTACTGCTGATATAGGTGTAATCAGTGAATCTGGTCTTTTCAACGCTACTGATGTAGGAGAAGGAATAATAATTGCGACATATGGAACTGTATCCGGAAGTACATCTGTTTCGGTTGGTGTCTCTACTAGTATAATTATTGATAATTTTGATGACATCAATAACTGGTCAATATCCGGTACTCGTGTAGATATAAATAATTGCAGTCTGACTCTATCAGATTCAATCAAGCACTCGATTCCTTCTTCTGCTCAGCTAATTTATACTCTAACTACTGGTGGTACCAGTGTGATGAATATGGATTGTTCAATTCCAATCTCAGGTACTCCAAGTGCAATCGGAATACATGTCTATGGTGATGGAAAAGGACATTGGCTGCGAAGTGAATTTAAGGATAATGATGGAGAAAGATTTTTGTTAAATTTTACGCAGGCAGATCCCGGTATCGACTGGATAGATTCCTGGCAATATCTGGAAGTTCCCCTGGAAGATGCCATCGTAAGCTGGGCAAATCCATCAGCTGTATTAAATTATCCGATAACCTGGACGAAAATTTATCTGGCAGAAACCGATGACAATAAAAAGGATCTGGGAGTTATTTATTTTGATGATTTTACTGCTCAATTTATTCAGACATCAATTCAGGATAAACCGATCAATACTCAGGCGGAACATTTTCATCTGGAGCGGCACTTCCCTAATCCGTTTAACAATACGACCCAGTTTCAAATTCAGTTAATTGATAGCGGTGATATCATCTTCTCGTTTTATGATATTAATGGAAAAGAGATTGATAAAATGATTTTGTTAAATCAGAATATAGGACAAAAGTTGATCCCCTGGACGCCGCAACACCTTCCTTCAGGAATATATTTTTATAATATCCAGATGAGATCCCAGTTGATTTCAGGTAAGTGTCTTTTGATAAAATAAAATTTTTTAACATGTTCAGCACGTAATAAAAAGGCTGAAAACAAAAATTAGAAAGGAAATAATGGTAAAAAGCATTTTTAAGTTGAACTCCCCGATCCTTTGTCTAACTTTTTTAACTGTTGTTTTTATTATGATGAATTGTGGAGAAACAGTGATAAAACAGAGAGCAGATTTGATTTACGTAAAAGGTGAACTGGAGAAACTGGCGCCGGTTGAATTAAAAAGCGATCTGTCAGGCTTGAAACCAAGTGATACACAGGTTCTGACCCGTTTGGTTGAAGCCGGTCGAATTATCGATGAATTATTCCTGCTTCAGGTAAGCAATGAGAATCCGCAGATTCGGGAGCAGCTGCAAAGTTCCGCTGATCCGAACGATGCAACATATCTTGAATTATACAACATTATGTTCGGTCCCTGGAATCGTCTGGAAAAGGACAAGCCATTTATTTATACAAAAGAGAAACCGTTAGGCGCCAGTTTTTATCCTGAAGATATGACAAAAGAAGAGTTCCAGGAATTTATAAAAACTCATCCGTCCGAAAAAGAAGCGTATAAAAGCCCATTTTCCGTAATCCGGAGAGAGCCAAACGGCAAATTGAAAGCGGTTCCTTATTATGAAGAGTATGCTGCTTTGGTGAGTGGAATCAGTCGCTTGCTAAATGAAGCTGCTGCTCTGACGGAGGATTCGACGCTTGAGAAATATCTGAAACTGCGGGCACGGGATCTGCTTACCGATGATTATTTTGATAGTGATATGGCCTGGATGGATCTCGCCGGTGATCTGGAAATTGTTATAGGTCCTTATGAAGTTTATGAAGATCAACTATTCAGTTACAAGGCAGCCTATGAAGCCTTTATTTGTATAGTGGATCATGAAGAAAGTAAAAAACTGGCAGATGTGGCGAAATATCTTGATGATATGGAAGATCATCTTCCAATTCCGGACAAATATAAGAATTTTAACAGAGGCAGTTCTTCACCAATTAAGGTCGTCCAGGAACTGTTTTCCGCGGGTGATACAAAAGCCGGAGTTCAAACCACTGCATTTAACTTGCCAAATGACGAACGGGTTCGCGAAGCAAAAGGGTCGAAAAAAGTCATGTTGAAAAATGTGGCTCAGGCAAAATATGATAAATGCTGGATTCCGATCGTGAATACAATTTTGGCAGAAAGACCGCTGAAATACGTATCCTTTGACGCTTATTTCAACCATGTTCTGATGCACGAAGTTAGCCATGGACTCGGACCCGGTTCGCTGACTCTTGAGGACGGTACAAAAACGACCGTCAGCCTGGAACTGAAAGAGTTGTATCCTACCATTGAAGAATGTAAAGCCGACGTATTGGGGATCTATAATTTTCTCTTCATGATGGAAAAGGGGGTTTTCCCAAAAACGATGCGGCATTCAGCATTAGCGAGCTATCTTGGCGGAATGTATCGGTCGATCCGTTTTGGCATCGATTCGGCTCATGGCGGTGGCGTTGCGATTCAGTTTAATTATTTTATGGAGAAAGGTGCTTTTTATCAGGATGAAGATGGAAAATTAAATCTGAATGAGCAGGAATTAGAACAGGCTATAAAAGATTTATCTGAACAATTGTTGATCATTCAGGCACACGGCGATTACGAAGCAGCTGCGTCCTTGGTTGAACAATATCGTGTCATGACGCCGGTAATGGCAGATTATGTCGATCAGTTAAAACATCTGCCGGTGGATATACTCCCGTCTTTTCCTCTGGCGATGTAAATTTCAAGGTAAAAGAAAAAGGGTCGCATGCGACCCTTTTTTATGGTATGGATGGAAATATGAGGTTACCCTCCCCGAACGTAAATGAGGGGATTTATGAGGGATATTACGGCACATCCGAGGAGGGCGAGGGGATATATTGTGAATTTGTACCTTAATTTAAATCTGCGCTTCAAAAAACTATAGACAAAAAAGTAAATTACAATAATTGTGCCAATCGACTATCTTGGGAAACATTGTCAAAAATTTTCAATCAGTTACTTAGATGTATCTGAAAGGAAAAAGTTTCATCTTATTTGGAATTAACTTGATAAAATTCAAAATAGTTGATTAAGATCACTAATATCAAATAACAGAATGTTTTTCCTTTATTAAACATTTTTTCTGTATATTTGTTTCGTTGGAATGTAACCGGAGATATGTAGCGCGAAAAATCCTTATTGTTGATGATGACCCTGAAATATTAGAACATGTCAAATGTTTTTAGAAGGACGTCAAATGGCAGTTATTACGCTTGTGGAAAGCAGAAAAGCGGTTGATACTGTCCTTCAATTCGAACCGGATTTGATTATACTGGATATCAATATGCCGGCAGTGAATGGGATGGATTGATGGAGAAGGACAAATGGTTTGACATTGCCATGATCGATGAAAAAGAGGAGTCAGCATGAAAACCTGGACGGATAAAAAAATCGCTTTAGCTCTGTTTCTGCCTTCGGTAATGATCGTAGTGTATTGGATTGTCAAGGGCTTAATAAAACTCTATAACTGGTTTGTATCATTGCCGGATTATAGCTCCGCCTGGTGGAACTCGCTGGGAAGTTTTTGCATTAACAATCTGAGTATTATCATTGTCGTTTATTTGATTATATGTCTTCAGGTTGCTGGAATTGTCGAGTTTAGATTTAAAAAGAATTTTTTGAAAGCCTTTTTATATGGAATTCTAATGACACCTCCGGTTATGCTGATTACCTGGGGGAAAAAACAGTCAATTGTGGAAACCGATTTACAGAATGGTGGATTATGAATAAACGTGAGATTAAACCCTTAAAATCCTGGATTGACTTTGTGATATCCTATCCAAGGACAATAATTGGGTTCTGTATATTAATGACTGTTTTAATGGGATGGAACATCCCGAATATTGTTATGGATCCTGATATAAAATCTATGTTGCCGCAGGATCAGGAAATAATCCGTTCCATTAATGATCTAGAGGATATTTTCGGAGGGTCGGAATTAGTAATTTTATCATTAAAATCCGAAGATATATTCAGTGAAACAACGCTGAGAAAAATACAGGAATTATGTGATGAGATTGAGGATCTTGATGTAGTTGATAAGGTCATGTCACTGACCAATTCGTTTGAAATTAAAGGCACCCGGGACGGATTTGAGGTTCGGAATCTTATCGAAGAATTTCCTGAAACTGAAGCAGAGAGAGAAGTTCTTCGTCAAAAGGTAGCAGATAATGATTTATTATACGGAAATATTGTTTCGGAAGATTTCCAGCGCACGTCAATCATCGCGGTGCTGTCTCTTGGATATGGAGATAGCAGGGACGAAGAAATTCATCAGACTTTTACCAACCTGAAACAAAAATATGAGGGCCCTGAGGAGATTCATCTGGCTGGTTTGCCATTGACCAGACGGGAAATTGTTGAAACGATGCAATCTGATATGAAAGCACTGTTTCCTTATGGTATTGCTTTGATGATATTCCTATTGACTTTCTGTTTTCGCAGCTGGGTGGGCGCTTTTTTACCATTTGCCGTTGTAATAATGAGCATCATTAATACTCTTGGTTTCATGGCTTTATTCCATGTGAAGTACACATTTATTACAATGCTGATGCCGGTGATGTTGATTGCCATTGCCAATGATTACAGCATTCATATTATCTCGCATTATTTTGAGGAATATAAAATACGAAAGGAAAAGAATAAGGCTGACATTATAAAAACCACTTTGCTGCATTTGAAAACACCCGTATTTTTGGCTGGTGTAACCACGCTGGTTGGATTTTTAAGCTTGCAATCTCATGTCCTGCCGCCTGCACGGCAACTCGGACTGTTATCATCTGTTGGTATCGCGCTGGCGTTTATTCTGAGTGTTACATTTGTTCCCGCAGCTCTGAAATTACTGGATTATCCGACGATATTGAAACAAAACAGAAATTCCGGAAGGATGGATGCGTTCCTATCGCGTTGGGGCAACTTTTTTATCAGACATCGCAAGAAATTTTTAATTGTAAGCGCTCTGGTTATTATTATTATCGCTACCGGAATTCCAAAGATAATCGTGGACACGAATCCCATGCACTATTATAAAAAGACTTCGGAAATCCGCATCAGTAACGGCATCATTGATCGCTATTTCGGCGGTTCTGCACAATTAAGTATTCTCGCAAAAGGTGATATCAAAGATCCCGTATTTCTACGCCGGATGGAGAGATTGACTGATTACCTGGAAAAGGACCCAACTGTTACCCGTACTATCTCCATTGTGGATCAATTGAAGAAAATGAACAGAGCTTTTCATGGGGATAGCGCAAAATATGAAGTATTGCCGGAAACACGGGAAGCGGTTGCGCAATACCTTCTGTTGTTTTCCATATCAGGTGACGAAGAAGACTTAAGTCAATTTGTGGATTACGATTACGAACAAGCCCAGATACTTGCCCGGGTCAACGAGACCAGCTCCATGTCATTGCATAAATTATTGCAGGATACCCGGGAATATGTCCGTGATGATCTGGGCGACGAAAATTTTCCGGCGATTACCGGCATTGTTGCGGTCATTGGAGAGCTTGTGGATATGGTCGTTCGTGGTCAGATGCGAAGTCTGATCATTTCCATTGTTCTTGTGAGCCTGATTTGCGCATTTATTTTCAGATCGGTTGTTGGCGGAATTCTTTCCATTATTCCGTTAAGCGGCGCCATGATCATTGTTTTCGGGCTGATGGGTTATGTCGGGATCGAATTGAATATCGCAACGGCAATGCTTTCAAGCATTATGATAGGAGTGGGAATTGACTATACTATTCATTTTTTATACCGATTCAGATTTGAAGTACAGAGCGGATTAGGAGCTTCGGAAGCTGTTATTAAAACATTATCCACCAGCGGCAAAGGAATCATTTATAATGCTTTATCGGTAATCGTCGGATTCACGGTATTGCTGCTATCCGGATTTATGCCGATCTACTTCTTTGGATTTCTGATCGTATTTTCGATAACTGCATGTTTGCTCGGCGCATTGACGATAATGCCGGCGTTGCTTGTTATTATCAAACCCAAATTTATTTTTAATAAAAGGGGTGAGAGATGAAACGTATTGGAACAATGTTCGTCATTGGATTAGTTACGGTTATTATCGCTCAAACGGCTTATGCTCAATTAAGCGGTAGGGATATTATGCTGAAAGTGGATGAGCGTGGAGAAGTGAAGACGGAATACAATAAGACCAAGATGACCTTGATAAATAAAAAAGGCAAAACCCGGGTACGTGATGTCGTCAGATATGAAAAATCTTATGACGGTGAAAAAGGTATTGATAGTAAATCGTTGATCTTTTTCGAGTATCCGTCGGATATCCGTGGAACGGGACTTCTGCTGTGGAGTTATGTGGATGTTGGGAAAGAAGACGATCGCTGGCTGTATCTGCCGGCATTGAAAAAAATCCGGCGCATTGCCGGCGAAAGCAAGAACGATTATTTCATGGGAACCGATTTTACCTATGATGATATGGGCGGTCGCAATGTCGATGATGACACCCATAAACTGCTTGGCAAGGAGATACTCGATGGCGTCGAGTGCTATAAAATAGAATCTGTCCCGGTCGATAAAGACGATCAATACAGTAAGAAAATTGCCTGGGTGATCCCGGACAAATGGATAACCGCTAAAGTGGAATTTTATGATAAAAATGAAAAATTGCAGAAAGCGCTGACAATATCAGATATACGAAAAGTCGATAAGATCTGGACGCCTCATCTGTTATTTATGGATAATCTGAGGAAAAAGCATCAAACAAAAATCGAGATTATAGAAGTCAGATTTAATAGCGAGATGAAGGATCAGATATTCACAACGACAACCTTACAGAGGGGCAGAGTGCAATGAGAATTAGCGCAACCTTTTTTACGGTAGTATTTGTCGTATTGATACTTTTGGAGCCGGTCTATAGCGAGGTCGAATTACATGGATTTTTCCGTAATCATAATGCGTTCCGCCTCAAAGATCCCAACGATGCGATGTTGTTACGAAACCGGCTGAGGTTGAATTCCGAACTCCGGGGCGATAATATTTATGGCTATGCGTCAGTGGATTTTCTGAACGATGCTGCTGCCGGTAGCCAGACTATTCTGAATCTCAGAGAACTGTACCTGGACATTTACAGTTCCTGGGTGGACTTCAGGATCGGGAAACAGCAAGTTGTCTGGGGGAAAGCCGATGGGTATTTTATCAACGATATCGTCAATCCGCTGGACCTGTCCTATTTTCTGCTGCAGGATTTTGATGATATCCGCTTGGCGACGACGATGCTGAATACGAAATTGCATCACGGCAATCATTCGCTGGAGATACTGGTTATTCCTGAATTTAAACCAATGAGTATGAGCTTCGATGGAGACTGGGCATTTCAGCGACCGGATTCCTTTAACATTACAGTACCAGCAGGGGAACAGTTTGTAACTATGTCTATTCCGATGAATTATCAACAGGATATCCTCCCGCAAAACTCATTACGTAAAATGGAATACGGGTTCAAATTTAGCACTTTTCTATTAGGTACGGATATCTCACTAATTTACCTAAAAGCGCGGGAAGATAAACCGGTGATAGAGAAACAGTTAGTATATAATGCTTTTGGTTTGCCGTCACAAATGAATTTGAAACCGACCCATCCCTGGATCAATTTCTACGGAGTGAATTTTTCGCGTCCTGTGGGAACTTTTGTTTTTCGCGGCGAAGGCGGCTATTATCCGAACCGGTTTTTTGACACACAGGATATGACAAAAATAAATAATGGTCTTCTGGTGAAAAGACCCTTTCTCCAGGGCATGATTGGTGTCGATTATCAGCTAACCAGTGAAATTGATATAGGCGTACAGGCAATTCAGGAACGTATTCTGGATTATGATGACAATCTGATAGATGATGAGGTAAATTCTATCGGATCTCTGATGCTGCGAGGCAGGTTTGCCAACGAAACAATTTTACCATTATGGCTGACGCTGTATAATATTACCAGTGAGTCTTACCTGTCCCGTATCGCAGTGGACTGGAAATATTCGGATAGTTTTACAATCACAACCGGTTTTGATATTCTGGGCGGTGATAGCGATACTATTTTCGGTCAATTCGATCGGAACGATAATGTCTATCTGAAGCTGGTTTATAATTTCTGAGAGTTATTCTTTTTTCGGACTACGGGATTGCGTGTAGCCCCGGAACGAGTGAAAAAAGGGTATAATAGACAAAAAGTGGTTGCTATTTGGCCAGGATTTCATTGATAAATCTGATTTTTCTTTCTCTTTTCAAGCCACGATGATTTTGTAATTTTATCTTCAAATTAGAGAATACACCTTCCAGACTATTTGTAGT
>JADHWC010000062.1 GCA_016783665.1 Fidelibacterota bacterium
CACAATGCCCGACATAACAAGCAAAATCTTGTACATAGAAGTATTTGGCTCTAAATTTTGCCCGTCAATTAACAATAGATTTCAGGATAAATAATGTGGTATATCATAACGATTCTTTCGGGATTCTTCTTTGCAACTGCGGACGCTTTTTCGAAAAAAGAAGCCCGGCGAACACCGGCAATAGTCCTGGCATGGGTCCGGGAATTCTATGCCCTGCCCTTTCTGCTTCCGCTTCTATTATTCATCGAAATCCCGGAACTGAAGTCCGGTTTCTGGGGCGCAATGGCTTTATGCGTGGCAATAGATTTAGTGACCACATTTTTATACATGCGAGCGATCCAAATTGCGCCGTTATCGCTAACGGTTCCCTATCTCGGCTTGTCTCCGATCTTTCTACTAATTATCCCTGCGATCGTATTGGGTGAACATTTATCGCCTTTGGGAATTTTCGGCGTTGTCCTGGTTTCCACCGGCACCTATATTTTACAGCTGGATCGCGCCAAATATGGGCTTTTCGAACCCTGGCTGGCAATTTTCAAAAATCGCGGTTCGCTGTATATGTCCATAGTCGCAGTTCTATATGCAGTTACGGCAACCTACGGTAAAGTTGCCATTATTAAATCCTCGCCCCTTTTCATGACAATTGTATATTTTTCACTGCTCGCGGCAGGTTTTACAATTATACTGCTGGTTTCCCAACGAGGCAATTTGAAGTCGTTATTTCAATTTTCTTTACAAAAACTCAGCATCGGTTTTGCGATGGCGCTGATGGCAATAACCCATTTCACTGCCATCGGTATGATCCAGGTGGCTTATATGATCTCGATTAAGCGCCTGAGCCTGTTATTTGCCATTCTCTTCGGCTGGATCATATTTAAAGAGGGGAAAATAAAGGAACGCCTGCTAGGTGGTATCATAATCATCACAGGCGCCGCCTGTATTGCTTTTGCGTAAATATGATAGAATCTTAAAAAGTTATTACCTGCCCGCCCTCGGCGGGTATGTGTCATCCTGAGGGAAGCGAAGTCCCGTTACTGAGGGGGATCGCTTCTCCCATATTGTCATTCTGATGAACGAAGTGAAGAAGAATCGCTTTAGACCAAAGCTTTTTATCACAAGATTCTTCGTTCGTGCCTCTCTCAGAATGACAGCTTTAATACTTTTTATCTCAAAGAGATCCCTAGGGACGAAACCGTCAAATATATTATAGAGAAAAATTTGCTATCCGCTTCCCGTAAATTACATTCAGTCCGGCATCCTGTGCTCGTTCAATAAAACCTCTGTGAGGATGATGAGCCAGGAAAATAAACCCCTGTGCATTTAGTAATTTAACGGTATTATGAACGGCTTTCAGTTCAATAAAAGATTCCCTGGTTATCGGATAGGAAAAACATTGAAAAACAAAAAAATGACACCTTTTCATCATGGCGATATCAACCATTGATTCCGCCCGGATACTTTCAGGAATTGACTCACGTTTCAAACGAACATCCATGCGAACATCGTCATACTGACTGCGATGAACCCGCAGAAACACCAGCTCTCTCAACCAGCCGCCTCCGAACAAGAAATCTGCTCCGTTATTAATGATTTCAAGGTTTTTCTGACGTTCGGGATTTCCGAAGCGGAAACGCATTTTATTTTCTGCCGCTTCATAAGAGATATTAAATCGGTGGTACTGTCCTTCCATACGCCACTGAATATCATTCTTATTATCGCCCATATCATTCCATACTTTACGAATAGAATCTATAAAAGGAATTACTTCATCCAGATTATTTCCTATGAAATAGGACAATCCGCTTCGTTTTCCGATTTCCGGATCAAAACGGGTTCCCGATTCAATTTCTACTCCCTGTAAGGCCGTATATTCATTGACGGTTAACGTCAACTGGAACGATTTTTTTTCACCTGATTGAACATTTATTAATCGCGAATTATTTATGTCGATATAGAAAACTTCTTTTCCCGCCTGTTTAAATACTTCCGCAGCTATCATCATACACAGCCGATCGCCACCGGTCGAGTTTAATACAATGTTATGATCCGGATAATCTTTAATAATCTGATTGCATTGTTCGATAAAATCTTCGATTTCGGGTTTAATTTCTCTGCTCTCAAAAGAGGCAGATAATTGTCCTGTCAGAGCAGCTTCAATCTGTTTTACAACGCGTCGTTGAGCGCCGGTACGAAACCAAACGACTGCATCGGGTTTTTTCAGAATCGCGCCGAGATAAGCCGTCAACGGCGAATTATCAACGAGGCAAACTTCCAACAATGGCATATCCAATCCCCAACTTTAAACATTTCCAATAAACACAACATCTACACTTTTTAACTTATGTGAATTTAATAATAAATTATAATTAGTCAATAACCCTGTTGATATAATTCTTATTTAAAATTTTAGGTAACTACTCAGCCGCAAACATGTCAGGTTTTATAATTTCCTTTTGGCAACAGGGCTTTACTCTGTAGCCCTTTCCCCACCTCAATATTTTATCCGGCGTATCCCGCAAGGCGGGAGTAGACGGAATTAAGTGGGTCGGGTGCTTCCCACAACAAAAACCGCTTGTCCCCTTGGGGAATTCATCCGGTGAGTACTCCGATTGGAAGTTAAAATACACACCAAGTTACATCCTCCTTTTATTCCCCCTTTACTAAGGGGGAATTTTAATATTCCCCTCTAATAAGAGGGGTGTCCGGCAGCTGCCGGACGGGGTGTGTTACTCTCTAAAGTCGGGACGACAGGTAGAAGCCATTCAATCCCATCGAATAAATTCCCCAGGGGGACAGGCGATGGATAACCTTTTACACATTAATAAAATCATCTTTCAAAGGTTAACCACCCAATTTATTGGGTGGATTCAGGGATACGGGCCCCAACCACCGACTTAAGTCGGGAGATAGAGTGGTATTCACCCTATTTTTCCCCATTTTGCTGACATTAATTAAATGTCATGATGTATCTGAATATCAACCAGAAATGACAGGCGCTGCCGAGTAAAATGAATACATGGAATATTTCATGGAAACCAAACACATTAGGCCAGGGATCCGGAATTTTCCTGGAATATATTATTGCTCCGACAGTATATGCGATTCCACCGGCAACCAGCCATAAAAGACCAGCCGTAGAAAGTTTGATTACCAATGGATACAATGCTACAAGAGCAGTCCATCCCATGAGTACATATAATAAAGCGGTCAGCCCTCTGGGCAGATCACAACGTATCGTTTTCAGAACAAACCCTGCCAGCGCCATAGCCCAGATGACGCCAAACAGACTCCAGCCCCAGCCACCGCGGATAGCCACGAGACAGATTGGTGTGTAGCTTGCTGCGATAAAGAAAAATATCATCATGTGATCTATCTTTCGAAGCGTATCTTTCTTCGAGTCACCGTCACCAACCATATGATACACGGTACTTGCCGTGTACATCAGCAACATTCCACAGCCATAGATGGAGAAAGACACAATGTGCCAGGGTCTGACCGGATGAGACGCTTTAATGATTAATAATACCAGTCCGGCAATTGATAACAATGCTCCAAGCAGATGGGTAAGACTATTTACCGGATCATTGATCCTGATCGATTTCACTATTCCTCCCAAAAATATTCAGAATTTTATTTATTTTAATCATTAACCCAAAATGCTTTTTGAATCGTCGGGAAATAATTGGGCTTGCTGACAAAGGAGTTATAAGAAAAAAATACGAGGTGATCATAGCCATTGGTAAGAGAAACAAGAATTTTAGTGAGCGCATCATATCGTCCCTGGTTATATACACCAATTCCCATCCAGACTTTATCTTTGGCGATTAATGGATCGATTTTGGATATGATATTCTCAAATAACTCAGCGTTTTTTGTGTAATTCATAAGTGCGGCAAAATCCATATAGTCGTTCTTCAACCATTTTTCCCAGTCCTGATAGAAGAAATGCTTCGCATCAAATGGATCGGGTTTTACAGCAGCGCTGAGTAATATCGGTTTACGGGTATCGATGATTACTTCACGAATATCCACCACAAGTTCTGTGATGGCATCTCGTCTGAACTCATCCCATTTTTCCATTAACTGTTCAATGGTTTTAGCTTCCATTCCGGAAAAATAGGATTTATTTGAGATTGACAGCAGAATTGGATCTACACTGTAGATGTCTTTGAAACGTTTTCTGCCAATATCATTAAAATCATAGCAATTTTTTGGATACCGAATATAATCCAGGTGAACGCCATCCACATTATATGATTCAACTAATTCTTTTACAACCGCTATAAGGTGTTTGTTCACATCCGGGACCAGGGGCGACAGATAGATGCCCTCCGTATTAATTTTACGGAAATCTTTAGTCTTACGGGAAATGTCCCTTACACCATCGGCATCGACAGAACACCACTCCGGATGTTGAAAGAATAAGTGTTGTTTATATGGCGGTTTCTCATCGGAAGACCATAGCAGATACATATTCAACCAGGCATGAATCTTCAGATTTTTTGGATGTGCTTGTCCCAGTATATATTTGAGAGGGTCAAAATTATTCCCGGGAAGACTCTGGGAACGGTGAACCAGCGACGATTGATAAAATGCGTCACCACGCCCCCGGACCTGGACAAAGAGGTCTGTAAATCCGTTTCGTCCGGCAAAGTCAATAACTTTATCAATAGATTCTTTATTTGTCATTTGGTCGCGGATAACCCACATTGCCATCCGCGATGGTTTCTGGGCTCCGGGGGCAATCACAAACAATAAAAAAAGGGCAGCTATGATTACTGCCCTGTATATAATAATTCGATTACCGATCAATGATATATCCAGCGCTATTCTGCCGGTTTTTCTTCTTGCTTTTCGTCAGTATCCGGCACCGGTTCTTCTCTTACTGCTTCTTCGGTTTTTGCTTTTTTCTTAGGTGTTTTTATTTTCTTGAATTCCGGTTGTTTTTGTTCTTCTTTAACAAGTTTTTCTTTTTTGTCAGCTATAGATTTCTTTGCAGGTTTCGAAGCCTTCTTACTTTCACCGGGGAGTTTATAATCGACAAACTCGATCAAGGAGACTGCGGCACAGTCATTATCACGAAAACCTAATTTCACGATTCTCGTATAGCCACCTTGACGATTGGCATATTGTGGTGCGATATGTTCAAATAGACTCTTTACGACGGTGCGATCCTGTAATACTCTAAATGCAAGCCTTCTGTGATGAACAGTTCCTCTTTTCCCATAGGTGATTAATCGCTCTATAACTCGACGTAATTCTTTGGCTTTTGCATCTGTGGTTTTGATTTTACCATGCTGGATGAGTGCCGTTGCCAGATTCATCATCAATGCTTTTCGATGACTTGCGGTTCTACCTAATTTTGCTACACGTTTCTGATGACGCATTACTGAATACTCCTTTGCCTAATTACTCTTCCTTGTCTGAGATGTATTTGCCCACATCCACGCCGAACTCCAGGTTCATTTCCTTGAGTTTTGCCATAAGTTCGTTCAACGATTTCCGACCAAAATTCTTAAACTTGAGCATTTCTGATTCTTCTTTTGAAACCAGATCAGCAATTGATTTGATATTATTGGCTTTCAGACAATTATATGATCGAACCGAAAGTTCCATCTCATCTACACTCTTTTTGAGCAGATTTCTGATCTTTAATATATCTTCATCGGGTGCTTCTCTGGGAAGTTCAAGGGGCGTCGCTTCGACACTGGTGAATAACGAGAAATACTCTATGAGTAATTTAGCAGAATAATCAACTGCTTCTTCTGCAGTAATACTACCGTCAGTATGAACTTCCAAAATAAGTTTTTCAAGCGTCTCACGAGATGTGCCCGGCAGTCTCTCCACTTTATAGGATACATCCGTTATCGGTGAAAATATCGAATCGATAAAAATTGTCCCAATCGGAAAATCCGACGTTTTATTCTGTTCTGCAGGAACCCAGCCCGTTCCACGGGATATTTTCAATTCCATGGTGAACTCGGCTTTTTCATTCATTTCGCAGATATGTAAATCGGGGTTCAAGATTTCAAACTGAGATGATTCTTTACCGATATCACCGGCAACAAACTTGCCTTCCCCTTTAAATTTCAGGGTGACTTTATCCGGTTTCGGATCAATAAGTTTGAAACGAATCTGTTTGAGATTTAAAATAATATCGGCAACATCTTCGATCACACCCGGAATTGTAGCGAATTCGTGCAGTACACCATCCACCTTGATAGATGAAATAGCCGCTCCGGGGACAGACGTAATCAAAACCCGTCTCAGTGCATTCCCGATAGTAGTCCCAAAGCCTCTTTCCAAAGGCTGGACGATTAATTGACCATAAGTATCTGTTGTAATTTCCTTAACGACTCTTGTTAAAATTTGATCCTGTGCGGTCATTTTTTCCTCTTTATTTATTTAGAAAAGAGTTCCACGACTAATTGTTCATTGACCTCCACGCCCATTTGGTCTCTTTCTGGAACCTGAATAAAAACACCTTGCATTTTGGCTTTATCCAGGATCAACCAGGGCAGGTCATGATCGCCGCGGATTCGTTTCATCGATTCATGTATATAAGTGAGTTTTTTACTGGCGTCACGCACTTGAATGACATCTCCGGCTTTACACTGATAAGAGGGGATGTCCACAATTCTACCGTTTACTTGGAAATGACGATGAAGAACTATTTGACGCGCCATATTTCTGGACGATGCAAAACCAATCCGGTAAACAACATTATCCAAACGGCTTTCAAGAATTTTCATCAAGTTTGAGCCGGTGACGCCTTTTTCACGGGCAGCTTTTGCAAAATAACGTCTGAATTGATTTTCCAAAACACCATATATACGTTTAATTTTCTGCTTTTCCCGTAACTGTAAACCATAGTTCGATAAACGGCGACGACTTGTCTGACCGTGCTGTCCAGGTGCATAACTCTTAGTCTCAAAGGAACATTTAGTCGCATTACAACGTTCCCCTTTGAGAAATAATTTTGCCCCTTCTCGACGACATAATTTACAAACAGGACCTGTATATCTTGCCATTAATTGGTACTCCTACCTTGTTATACTCTTCTCCGCTTGGGAGGTCTGCAACCGTTATGTGGAATGGGTGTCACATCTTTAATCGCGCTGATCTGTAATCCAGCGAGACTCAATGCGCGAATCGCAGCTTCTCTACCGGAACCCGGACCCTTAACCCGGACTTCCACCCGGCTAAGTCCCAAATCCAGCGCTTCTTTTGCGGCTCGGTTCGCAGCCTGTTGAGCGGCAAAGGGAGTATTTTTTCGCGACCCCTTAAAACCGGCTGTGCCTGCCGATGCCCAGGAAACCACATTCCCGTAAATATCGGTCAGGGATATAATCGTATTGTTAAAAGTTGCTTTTATGGTAGCGATACCTTCAGCATCGACCTTGATTTTTTTCTTTTTCTTAGCTACTGATCTTGTGGGTGGCAATTTCAATACCTCCTATATTAACCTTTTTTCCCGACTTTAGCCTTTTTTCTACTCACTATCCGTCTCGGACCTTTCCGTGAACGAGCATTGGTTTTCGTTCGTTGACCTCTCACTGGCAATCCACGACGATGTCTCAGTCCTCTGTAACAACCAATGTCCATCAGGCGTTTAATGTCTATCTGAAACTCGGTACGTAATGTACCTTCAACTTTCAGTTCATTGCTGATGATAGTCCGAATTTCATGTACCTGTTCTTCTGTAAGATTTTTTACACGGATTTCCGGATCGACTTTTGCCTTTTCAAGGACTTGTAGCGCTATTGTACGACCTATTCCATAAATATAGGTCAGCGCAATTTTTACTTTTTTATCATTTGGTAAATCTACACCCGCAATTCGAGCCAAAATATCCTCCTGCTACGCTATTATCCCTGTCGCTGTTTATGCTTCGGGTTTGAACAGATTACTCTAACAACACCCTTACGACGTATAATTTTACATTTGTCACACATCTTCTTTACTGATGCTCTAACTTTCATGACTTTTCCATTCTATTTATAACGATACGTAATTCTTCCTCTGCTAAGATCATAGGGCGATAATTCCAGAGAAACTTTATCCCCCGGTAAAATCTTAATAAAATGCATTCTCATTTTTCCCGATACATGTGCCAGAACCTCATGACCGTTTTCCAGTTCAACCCGAAATGAGGCATTGGGTAAATTTTCTTTGATAATACCATCAACTTTAATCAATTTTTCCTTAGCCATGAAATTACCTTACTACATTGGTTGATAAAATTATTGGGCCATTATTAGTAATGGTTATCGTGTGTTCAAAATGGGCCGATGGTTTCCTGTCTGCTGTAACGATTGTCCAGCCATCTTTCAGGGATTCCACCTCAAACGTACCTTCATTAACCATCGGTTCAATAGCCAGACACATACCCGGTTTTAAATCCGGTCCCTTACCGGGGTCCCCAAAATTCGGAACTTCCGGCGCCTCGTGCAAATTAGTTCCGATACCGTGTCCCACAAGAGTTCTGACAACTGAAAAACCATGCAATTCAACATACACCTGGATTGCATTACCGATATCAGAAAGGTGATTTCCGGATTTGGCTTTCTCAATACCTAAATATAATGATTCTTCGGTAACCTTCATCAGTTTCCGCTTATAGTCATCAACTTCACCAACCGCAAACGTATAGGCTGCATCACCGTAGTATCCATTTTTCAAAACACCAACATCAATGCTGATAATTTCGCCTTCCTTCAGCTCCCGGCTGGATGGTATGCCATGGACTACCTGTTCATCAATACTGGTACAGATACTCGCCGGAAATCCGTTATAACCTTTAAAAGCCGGTTCAGCCTCTTGGCTGCGAATATAATCTTCAGCCAGTATATCCAGCGCTTTTGTCGTAACCCCCGGTTTAATCTCCTTCGCCAACAGTTGAAGCGTCTCGAATACAATCCGATTGCTTTCGCCTATTTTACCAACTTCTTCCTGTGAGCGAATATAGATCATTATTGCTTACCGGCGACGACCTTTCATTTTTCCGCTTTTTAAAAATCCATCGTAATGTCTCATCAACAGATGTGATTCGATCTGCTGCAATGTATCGAGAGCAACACCTACAATAATTAATAAACTGGTGCCGCCGAAAAAAGACGCCAGGTCATAAGGTAGATCCATAACCTTCATAAGGACATAGGGAAACACCGCGATAAATGCCAAAAATATTGAACCCGGCAACGTTACTCTGGTCAAAATATTATCAATAAATTCCGATGTTTTTTTCCCGGGGCGGATACCCGGGATAAACCCGCCGTATTTTTTCATATTATCGGCAACTTCAACAGGATTAAATGCGATAGCGGTATAGAAATACGTAAAGAAAACAATCAGCGTGCCAAAAATCAGCCAATATACAGGAGATTGCACACTGAAAAACCGCATCATACCCTGAATAAAATCACTATTGGGAAAAAAAGTTGAAAATGTGCTGGGAATAAACATGATCGCCTGAGCAAAAATAATCGGCATAACGCCAGCCGTATTGACCCGTAAGGGAATATGTGTGGACTGACCGCCGTACACCTTTCGACCAACAACCCTCTTCGCATACTGAACGGGAATTTTACGTTGTCCCTGGGTCAATAAAACAACGAATCCTACAATCACGAACATGAGACCGATAAGTATGACTTCTGTAAAAATACCGCGTACATCTTCACGGATCAGAGCGATCTCACTAATAAACACATTGGGAAGGCGCGCCAGAATACCGACCATTATGATCAGCGAAATACCGTTTCCGATTCCCCGTTCGGTAATTCGTTCACCCAGCCACATGATTAAAACCGTACCCGTTGTCAGGGTCAGCATGGTCATTAAAATAAAACCCATTCCCGGATTGGGAACTACCGGAAGGATCTGATTTCCGATTCTTGCCGACATTTGCGGGCTCATTAGAAATTGTGAAATACCAAACGACTGTAAACCGGCAATTAAGACGGTCCCATAACGGGTTATTTGTGTGATTTTCTTCCGTCCTTCTTCACCCTCTTTCTGGAGTTTCTGGAAGTATGGAACCACTGCTCCTAACAGCTGAATAATAATTGAAGCGCTAATATACGGCATAATACCGAGGGCAAACAGTGTCGCCCTTGAAAACGCGCCACCCGCAAAAAGGTCGTAAAGACCGAATAACGTATTGGAAAAATTACGGATCGCAGCGCCAATTACTTCACTATCAATACCGGGAATAGGCACATGGGCGCCAATGCGCACAACCGTTATTATCGAGAGTGTATAAAAAATCCGTTTTCTTAATTCAGGAATTCGGAATACGCTCTGAAATTGCTGCTTCATATTATTTCAGCCCTTCCCCCACTTGTTTCAATTTTTTCCTTTGCGGTTTTGCTAAAAGCATTCGCCGTCACGGTTACCGGTTCGTTCAATTCTCCAACACCCAGAATTTTAACTGGTTTGGAAAGGGATTTTATTATTCCCTTTTGATAAAGGGTTTCCAGTGTCACTTCAGACAGTTGCAGACGGGCAATAACATTCAGATTTACAATCTGAAATTCTTCCCTGAAAATATTAGTAAATCCACGTTTCGGAAGACGACGGTAGATCGGCATTGTACCACCTTCGGACCAGATTCTGTGTTTTGAACCGGAGCGGGAATGATAACCTTTATGACCGCGCCCGGCTGTGCCGCCTGTACCGGAGGCGTCTCCTCTTCCGAGCCGTTTTCTATTTCTTACCGAACCAGGTGCATTCTTTAGAGAACCAAGATTCATAACTAATCCTTAACTTCTTCGACTTTTAATAAATGCTCTATCGATTTGATCATTCCCCTGATGGCAGGATTATCAGACTGTTCAACAGTGTGATGCATACGTTTTAATCCAAGCGCTTCAAGAGTTCTCCACGTCCGCTGACGATAACCAATGGGACTTTTAATCTGTGTAATGCGTAATGTTACGTTTGTCTTCTTATTCATGAACCAAAAATCTCCTGAAGAGTCATTCCTCGTTTGTGAGCTACCATATAGGGATCTTTCAAACTTAACAGAGCTCTCATGGTCGCTTTAACAATATTATGAATATTATTAGATCCAATAGATTTAGTCAATACATCATGGACGCCAACCTGTTCCATGATCGCACGTATAGGGCCACCTGCAATAATTCCGGTACCTGGAGATGCCGGTTTTAAAATCACAATCGCGGCGCCATACTTGGCCTGAATAGCATGGGGAATGGTTCCATTAATAACCGGAACTTTCATAATACTTTTTTTGGCGTTTTCTTTTCCCTTTGCAACGGCAGTTGTCACTTCAAGAGCTTTTCCCAAGCCTATACCCACATGACCCTTACCATCACCAACTGTGACAACGGCATTAAAACTAAATCTGCGACCACCTGTTACAACTTTGGCGACACGGTTTATTTTGATCACCTTTTCTTCGAGCAACTCCAACTGGGTAGGATCGACTGTCTTCAAATTGATACTCCTTTGAGATTAAAATTCCAATCCAGCATTTCTTGCAGCATCTGCCAGAGCTTTGATTCTACCATGATATTTAAAACCACCACGGTCAAACACAACTTTTTTAATCTTTTTATTCGTTGCTTTTTGGGCGATTAGTTCGCCAACGATTATGCTTTTTTCTGTTTTGGTGGTTTCTTTCTTGATCTTGGATTTTATTTCTGCTGACAAATCGGAAACAGCCAGGATCGAATGGCTTTGCTGATCATCGATCAACTGTGCATAAATATGATTCAAGCTGCGATATACTGCCAAACGCGGACGTTCAGCAGTCCCTTTAATATGTTTTTTGATTTGTCTTTTTCTGCGTAAACGTGCTATAATTTTTTCATTCTTTTTCGTGCTCATTCCAATGTCCCTTATTTCACACCAACTTTTTTACCGGCTTTTCGGCGGATATATTCTCCCTGGTAACGGATTCCTTTACCTTTATAGGGTTCTGGCGGTGCAACAGATCTGATTTTAGCCGCCATCTGACCAACTTTTTGTTTATTAATTCCACTCACCGTAACCGTCAAATTTTTTGGCACAGTAAGAATAATTCCTTCCGGAGGTGTAATCAACACTGGATGGGAATAGCCTACTTTTAACCAAAGTGATTTTCCCTTCATTTCAGCGGAATAACCGACTCCTGTAATTTCCAGCGTTTTTTGAAAACCGTTGGTAACTCCTTCAATCATATTAGCAATTAAAGCTCTTGTTAATCCGTGTAATGCCCGGTGAGTTTTATTATCGCTTTGCCGGGTAACAACAATTTCTTTTTCCTGCTGAATCACGCCGATTTCAGGTGTAAATTCCCAGGATAATTCTCCTTTGGGTCCCTTTATGGTAATTTTATGTCCCTTAATCGTCACTTCGACGTTTTCCGATACTGGTATGGGTTTTTTACCGACTCTAGACACAGTTTACTCCTTGCTAACTAGCATTACCAAATATGACAAAGCACTTCGCCGCCGACGTTGTTTTTCCGGGCAATTTTACCGGTGATAACACCAATCGGTGTTGACATTATAGCAACACCCAACCCGCCAAGAACACGCGGAATCTCATTAGCATTTACATATTGACGGCGACCGGGTCTGCTGATGCGTTTCAATCCTTCTATAATCGGCAACCCGTCTTTTGTATATCTCAAGTAAACACGAATAAGTCCCTGCTTGTTATCATTGATCAGAATAAAATCTTTGATATATCTTTCATGTTTCAAAATCAGGGATAATCGTTTTTTCATATTGGATGCTGGAATATCCACCC
>JADHWC010000063.1 GCA_016783665.1 Fidelibacterota bacterium
GGATGCTCTGAACACACTCAAACCCCGTGAACGGGATGTTATTAAAATGTATTTCGGCATTGACCGGGAATATGCATTAACCCTTAACGAGATCGGTGAAGAATTTAGTCTGACCCGTGAACGTATCCGTCAAATTAAGGAGAATGCAATTCGTCGATTAAGCCATAAATCACGTAGCAAAAAATTACGATCCTATCTGGGTTGAGTCAGGGAAGGAGGTGAATTCTAACACAATGGTACAAGTAACTGTTCATCATAACGAAAATCTTGAAAAGGCAATCAGGCGTTTTAAAAAGAAGTTTGAAAAAGCCGGTATTCTAAAAGACATTAAGAAAAACGCCTATTTTATTAAACCAAGCGCTGAAAGACGCATGCGCAGGGCAAAAGCCGCCAAACGTGTACACAGGTTTGGTCCTAAGTAAGATCTTTCTCTTCTTTTCTTAATAGAAATGAGTCCACTTAAAAAACTAATATTTATTCTTGTCATACTGAGTAATTCCGATTTATCGGGATGTTATCGAAGTATGCTTAGAGGATGTCTCCCTTCGATGAACTCAGGATGACATCCAATTAATTGCTTTTACGACCTTTTTTAAGTGGACTCAGAAATTAAAAAGAACCTTCACTTACATTAAGCGAAGGTTCTTTTATTTTTTATAGCGCTTTATAATGAATTCAACCGGTCCAACCAGTTTTTAACTTTTACGGTAATAGTTTCAGGCGTAAAACCGAATTCCTCCGCCAGTTTTTCATACGGCGCCGATTTCCCAAATTCTTCAATCCCAATTTTCAACATCGGCGCCCGGATTAGATCGCCCCATCCCATTAAACTACAGGCTTCGATAACGACAACCTTCGTATTTCTCTGTGATAATATAAGTTCCTGATATTCTTTTGATTGTTGTCTGAAAATCTCCATCGATGGCATCGATACGACCCGAACAGAATAACCTTCAGCCTTTAATTTGTCGCTAACTTTTAGAGCCAGTTGTAATTCGGAACCACTGGACACTAATATCAGATCAATTTTTTTAGAATTTTCACCGGCTATTATATACGCCCCCTTATATACATCGGATAACGAAAAACCTGCCGGTCGCTTCAATGCCGGGACTTTCTGGCGAGTCAGGATCAATGCAGTCGGTCCCCGCTTATTTTTCAGAGCCAATATCCATGCCCCGGCAACCTCGGCTGCATCCGCCGGTCGAATTATAGTCAAATTGGGAATCGTTCTGAGAGCCGCAAGATGTTCGACCGGTTGGTGAGTTGGTCCGTCTTCCCCTAAAAAAATGCTGTCGTGGGTAAAAACATAGACGACCTGGAGTCCCATCATTGCCGCCAGGCGGATAGGCGGTCGCATGTAGTCTGCAAATTGTAAAAATGTCGCCCCAAATGGAATTATACCGCCATATAACGCCATTCCATTCAGGATCGCTCCCATGGCGTGTTCCCGTATCCCGAAGTGCAGATTCCGTCCATCAAAATGATTCGCCTGGATCGAATTATAAGATTTTAAAAACGTGTTTGTAGAAGGAGATAAATCCGCGGATCCGCCACAGAATCCCGGCAGATAATCGGCAATTTTCTGCATTACTGCGCCAGATAATTTTCTGGTTGCCGCACTATCACACGGTATATTACTCATCAAGTCGTCACTTAATTTCTCTACCGTCTCATTAACCCAATCTGAATCGGTTTGCCGGCTCAAATCCGGATTATCAAGCTTCCAGACGCTATACTCGTCCATCCATTGATTATATTCGTGGCTGAGGTCGCTTACCTGTTTGGCAAATAATTCCAATACTTCTTCGGGGATATAAAAGGATTTATCGACAGACCAACCCATATTTTCCTTTGCCGCCCTTAGCTCTTCTTCACCCAATGGCGCGCCATGGACACCCGCAGTATCCTGCTTGTTTGGCGCTCCGAAGCCGATATGGGTTCGCGCCTTGATCAATGTTGGTCGATCCGTATCTGAAATTCCTTTCTCCAAAGCATCCGCAATCTCCTGATGATTATGCCCGTCAATTTGGATAACCTGCCAGCCATAGGCTTCGAACCGTTTGGCAACGGACTCGGAAAAAGTCAGGTTTGTGCTGCCTTCGATGGAAATTTTATTATCATCGTAAAAATAGATAATATTGCCTAATTTCAAATGACCTGCAAGAGAAGCCGCTTCGGATGCCACTCCCTCCATCAGATCGCCGTCACTGACAATTCCGAAAATCCGGTGCGTTCCAAACAGTAACGTCTCTCTGTTTAACCGGGCAGCCGTCATCTTCGCAGCGATCGCCATTCCCACACCGGCAGCAAATCCCTGCCCCAACGGTCCGGTTGTCATTTCAACGCCCGGAGCGCATCCATATTCCGGATGGCCGGGAGTTTTTGAACCTAATTGGCGGAAATTCTTTAGATCTTCGAGACTGACATCATACCCGCAAAGATGCAGCATCGAATAGAGCAATGTCGAACCATGACCGGCTGAAAGAATAAATCGATCTCTTCCGGGCCAATTCGGATCTTCAGGATTGAATCGTAAAAATTGGCTCCAAAGTACATACGCACAGTCCGCCATTCCCATAGGCATCCCCGGATGACCGGAATTAGCTTTTTCTACTGCATCGGCTGCGAGAAACCGAATAGTATTCGCAGCAAGATTACCAATTTCTGAATTATTATAATTAGTGTCCAATTGATGCCTCTGATTTTATTGTTATTAAAAAATACGGTTTATTTTAGTCATGATTTATTGAGTTTCAAACCAAATTCTTTTCCGATATCATTTAGGGTGTTAAACACTTTATCCTAACTGTTACCTCCATCGCGAATGTTATCAAAAATTGTATAATTAAAAAGCCTGTCTTAAATTCACCGACGAAAATTAATGAGGCTTTACCAATGACAGAGAATGAACCCGTTAAAAGAAAAAACTCACGCAAGAAAACAATTAAAACCTTTGCGCTGGCATCATTTCTTAATGATATGGGCTCTGATATCATTTATCCAATCTGGCCGCTGTTTGTCACTACCGTACTCGGCGCAAATATGGCTGTGCTCGGATTTATTGACGGACTGGGTGAAGCCGTCGTATCAATCGCCAAAGCAGTTTCGGGCTATCTTTCCGACAAAACACACAAACGAAAAATATTCATCTGGACCGGCTATATCATGGGCGCTCTATCGCGAGTCGGATATGCGCTGTCAACCGTCTGGCCTCAGCTGATTCCCTTTCGGATTCTGGACAGAGCCGGAAAAATCCGCAGCGCTCCCCGGGACGCTATCCTCGCCGATATCTCAACTAACGCGAACCGTGGCAAGATATTCGGTGTACTTCGGGCTGCCGATCATCTCGGCGCCGTATTCGGTATTCTAATCTGTATCTTTTTCTTTAAAATCCTCGGCTACCGGCTCCTCTTTCTACTGGCGTCAATACCCTCGCTAATCGGATCGGTTTTAATCATCAGAAATATTAAGGAGGATAAACCATCCGAAAATACAATTTACAAGGGAATGTTGTTCCATGACTTAAGCCCGAATTTTATACTCTTCTTAGTTCTCAGCGCAATTTTTGCCCTCGGTTCATTCAGCTATTCGTTTCTTTTGATTTATGCTAAAGATTTTGGATTTCAGGTAGTTTTTGTTCCGGTTCTTTATCTAATCTATACCGGAATGGCATCGCTGTCCGCAATCCCATTCGGCAAATTGGCTGATAAGATCGGTCGTAAAGCGGTTATGTTGATCTCTTTCATCCTGTGGGCATCTGTAAGTTTAATCATTATACTCATCCACAATATGATTGCCGTCATACTGATCTTCGTTCTGTTCGGAATGCACAAAGGCGCCATCGAACCGGTTCAGAAAGCTTTTGTATCGGAATTAGCGCCGCTGAAATATCGCGCCAGCTGTCTCGGCGCTTATCAAATGGTTATCGGCTTGAGCGCTTTTCCCGCGTCATTTATTGCCGGACTACTCTGGGATAAAATCAATATGTTTGCGCCGTTTTATCTGAGCATTGGCTTGACACTGACGGCAAGTATTCTCCTGTTTTTCGTTAGAGAGAAACGAACACATGAACTATAATCCGGAATAAATAGATTAGCTACGACGCGGAACATCGCAGTAACCAGCAGGAACCCAAAAACATCATTACGTCGCTCTACTGCGGAACGGCACTTAGATATAGAAAAACATTAACCATCGAATTTATTCGATGGGGTAGAATAGTTTCTACCTATCGTCCCGACTTTAGTCGGGGTACTCACCGAATAAATTCGGGTTGTGATGTGGAAAGGCTACAGAGTAAAGATATATTGCCAAAAGGAAATTATAAAATCTGATATATTTGCGGCTGGGGTTACTATAAAATCACTTTACATTTACATATTCAGTTCATATCTTCATTCAGTAACAGAGCGGAGGATAAAATGAAAAAGTTCTTTGTCTTTTTATTAGTTTTTGTCTTACTGATCATCTCTCAAACTTGCGACGATAACAATGAAGTCAATGACGAGAGTGAATTTGAAGCCGGTATTACTTGCTATCCGGATTTTGGCACGAAATATACTGAATTCAAATTTTCAATCAGTATATTATCAGATACGGACACTTTGGAAAATACAGAAAATTTTCAGATCCGCTGGGATTTTGACGGCGATTGCGCTTATGATACAGACTGGATCGATTCATTCAGTATTACTCACCAGTTTAATACGCCGGGAACCTACGAAACCGAAGTTTCTCTAAAAGACAGCCTGGGAGATCTGAACGAAAGTTCCGTTCACGTCTATGTTCAGGAAATGATCCAAATTACCAACAACGAAAGCGGTTCTTTCCAGGGTAATATCGACTGGTGTCCGGATGGCAGCAACCGGATTGCCTTCGATTGGAACCGGGCAGAGGATACCGCGGCTGGCATACGATTTGGAGCGTTGAATATCCTGGCGGAACGCTTACTCAAATAACTACCCATACATCCAGCGATGCTTTTCACCAATTTCCGGAGTGGTCACCGGATGGTAGTAAAATCGCGATTAGTACTGGTTATATCGATATTTTTAACTTATCAACAAATACAATGGTCAATACAGGTATCGTTGGTGATTTCCCAAGGTGGTCTCCTGATGGGAAATGGATAATAATGAAACACGAAAAGACAAATCTGTATGATGTCGAAGGTGATTATTTAGTACTTTTTTCCAACAAGAGTTATGAAAGTTGCTGGTCGCCGGATGGTCAATATCTGGCATTATATGAGAAACTTGCCTACCCCGAAGTATCAAATAAACTCGAAATCATGGATTTCGGCTCACGAAGCATTATAAAGGAATTCACTGTTTCAGACATCGGTTTTAAAATTGACTGGTCACCCGATGGAAAATGGATAATGCTTGGATTCGAGCCGGATAATCATCTGATAATCCTGAATTATGAAACCGGGAAAATCTACACCGGCATCCTGGACGGTTTAGATTCTAAATGGTATCCGACCTGGTCGAGTGACCAAACCCTAATCGCCTTTGAAGCAAAACTTGTTAGCAGTGATCGAAAAAACGAAATCTGGGCGGTAACAGCGCCGGAGTTTATGAGATAGATCGGAAAGATGATTATTTAGCAGATTTTCCGTATATAAAATATCACAGATGTCGCGTTATAAAAGAACGTTATCCTGCCTGTTTCCGCTTAGCCAGCCGCTCCCGATAATCTGTATAATCCGGCAGCGCCCGGTCATAGTCTTCTGTCATTAAGGGCGATGAAATAATATAATCCGCCGAGGCGCGGTTACAGGCGACCGGAATATTCCATACGACAGCTATTCTCAATAGCGCTTTGATATCGGGATCATGGGGCTGGGCTTCCAGAGGGTCCCAGAAAAAGATCAACATATCTATTTTTCCCTCCGAGATCATTGCGCCGATCTGCAAATCACCGCCCAGCGGACCACTCTGCATTTTATTCACATGAATATTCAATTCCTTTTCAACCAGTTTTCCGGTTGTGCCGGTGGCATATAATTCATGCTCCCGAAGCGTTCCGCTATTATATTTGATCCACTCAACCATATCATCCTTTTTATGATCGTGTGCAACTATGGCAATTTTCATTTTTGTGACATTCTTATTCGGCATAGTATCCTCATGTTATTTCTATTCACTCCGAATCTAAAGATTTCCGTAATGAACAACAACTATTTCAAATAAATGAAGTACACCTGTCAGGTTTACTCAAATGATCTTATCTGAGATAGAAGAATCAAATAAACCTGACAGGTGTAATGTCCGGCGGATTGCCAGGTACTTCTCACGTCTGGAAGATGGAGATTTTAAACAATTAAGACAAATCCCAAATAATTGACGATCAATCTGTTCAATTTTCTTTAAGTCTGAATTACAGATTAGTGATCCGGTTAAAAAAATCGACCTACTTGTTTCTTGCAATTGACACCAATATTAAATAATATTGTCCGAGACCATTATGAACGGAAAAAAATATAAATACTTTTACAAACAATCGGCTATCATTGCAACCTGTAATAGACGGTGCCATTTATGATTAAGGAATATCTGAAGAATCTGCAAACAACGATGAACCGGGGCGACGCCCGGGAAGAGAGCTATTATAAGCATCTTGAAAATCTGATCAATGTCTATGCTGAAACGAATAATATCAAAAAGATTGATGTTACAACTTTGCCGAAAAAGACTGAAGCCGGGAACCCCGACTTTCGTATCTGGGACGGTAAGCACCACATTACCGGCTATATTGAAGCTAAAGATCCGTCGGTCAAAAACCTGGACTGGATTGAAGACACCGAACAACTCAAACGCTACCGTTTCACCTTCCCCAATGTCATCCTGACTAACTTCTATGAATTCCGGCTTTACCGGGATGGTGAACTTATTGATAAAGTATCAATAGGCAGACCAATCCTGGCGCAAAAACTTAAAACCGCTCCGCCGGTGGAAAATGAAAAAGATTTCTTCCACTTGCTCGAAATGTTTTTCTCTTTTTCCATGCCCGCGATCCGGTCAGCTAAAGCCCTAGCACTGGAATTAGCGAGCCGGACCTGCTTCCTGCGGGATGAAGTGATCGCCCTGGAATTAGAAGAGGAACAGCGTGAAGGTCACAAGGCTGTTTTGGGTTTTTATGAAGCATTTAAACAGTATTTAATCGGCACGTTAACGCAAAAACAGTTCGCCGATCTTTACGCACAAACAATTACCTATGGACTTTTTGCGGCAAGAACCCGTGCGGAAGATAGTTTCAACCGCGAAATGGCGTTTAAATATATTCCCAAAACCATTGGTATTCTACGGGACGTCTTTCGTTTTATCTCATTAGAAGATCCGCCTAAAGCCCTGCAGGTAATCGTAGATGATATCGCCGGTGTCTTGCAGGCAACCGATGTGAAGAAAATCCTGCATGATTACTTTATCGAGGGTAAAGGCAAAGACCCTATCATTCATTTCTACGAAACTTTTCTGGCGGCTTACAACCCGAAAACCAGGGAACGCCGGGGCGTCTATTACACACCGGAACCAGTGGTGCGTTACATCGTGCGAGCGATTCACTCCATCCTGAAATCCCATTTCGGTCTGAAAGACGGCTTTGCCAGTCCCGAAGTTACTGTCCTCGATCCCGCTGCCGGGACTCTGACCTTTCCCGCCGAAGCGGTCAAACTGGCGGTAGAGGAATATGTAGGTAAATACGGTAAAGGCAGCAAGCACAAACTGATCAAAAACCAGATACTGAAAAATTTCTACGCCTTCGAGCTGATGATGGCGCCCTATGCCATCGGGCATTTGAAGATGAGTTTTCTCTTTGAAGAACTGGGCTATCATTTGCAGGATGATGAACGGTTCAATCTCTATCTGACCAACGCCCTGGAAATGGATGATCTCTCACAGACCGTAATTCCCGGACTCGGTTCTCTGAGTGAAGAGAGCCACCTTGCCGGGAAAGTCAAGAAAGACCAGCCGATATTAGTCATTCTCGGTAATCCGCCTTATTCAGGAATCTCAGCCAATATCAATGACTGGACGGAAAAGCTGCTGAAAGAAGATATCAACGGCGCTCAGAGTTATTATAAAGTTGATGGTAAACCGCTGGGTGAAAAGAAGGTTTGGTTGCAGGATGATTATGTCAAATTCCTGCGCTTTGCCCAGTGGAAAATCCAGAAAGCCGGACATGGTATCGTCGGAATGATCACCAATCACAGTTATTTGGATAATCCGACTTTTCGGGGAATGCGCCAGAGTCTGATGAATACCTTTGACGAAATCTATATTCTCGACCTTCACGGTAATAGTTTAAAAAAGGAGACCGCGCCGGACGGTAGTAAAGATGAAAATGTCTTTGATATTCGGCAGGGTGTAGCAATAGCATTATTTGTTAAGGGTAAGAAGAAAGAAAAAAGAAAAATATATCAAACTGATTTATACGGTACACGGGAAAGTAAATATGAATGGCTTGAAAATAGTGAATTTGGTAAAAATCTATATGGTGAATTAAAACCTGATAAACCATGGTATTTCTTTATTCAAAGGAATACTTCAGAGATTATGGAATATTTAAACTGGCCTCGAATAAATGAAATATTTCCAGTAAATGTCACTGGAATAGTTACTGCTCGAGACAATTTAGCAATAGATTTCACTAAAGAATCCTTAAAAAATAAAATTATTATGTTTCGTAATCTTTCTTTAGATGATGAAACAATTAAACAAGGATTAAAAATTGGTGAAAATTACCAGTGGAAAATTAGACCTCAGCGCAAACAATTTAGCCAAATTGAAAAATGGAAAAACTACTTTGAAAATATTCTCTATAGACCATTTGATATTAGATCAATCTACTATCAAGAAAATATTGTATTTCGAACACGACGGGAAGTAATGCGAAATATGCTGGAAGAGAATGTTGGAATTATCTCCCCAAGACAGTTTAAAGAAGAGTCAGGAGCTTTTATTACTAATCATATAATTGGACATAAAACAGTTAGCGCCTATGATATAAATTATATTTTTCCGCTTTATATTTATAAAGGAGATGAAACTAAAACCCGGCATCGAGGCGCTTATACAATGATGCTGTTTGAGCCGAAAGTCAAATACGACTCAAAAGGAAGAATACCAAATATAGACGCAAAGATTTATAAAAATATCACCAGCAAATATAGGCGACACATTAGACCGGAATCTATTCTGTATTATATTTATGGCGTCCTCTATAGCCCGATGTACCGTGAGAAGTACGCCGAGTTTCTAAAGATCGATTTCCCGCGGATACCGTTCACGGAAAATTATGATTTGTTCCGGAAAATGAGTGTTCAGGGTGAGCGGTTAGCGCAGCTGCACCTGCTGAAAAGCCCGGCTCTGGATTCCCCGATAGCCAAATATCAGGGCAGCGGTGAGAATGATACCGTTGATAAAGTCAGATATGAAGCAAGAGAACAACGCGTTTATATCAATCCTGATAAATATTTCGAGGGTATCGCGCCGGGAGTCTGGAATTACCGGATCGGTGGATACCCGGTTTGCCATAAATGGCTTAAAGATCGTAAAGGAAGGCTTTTGTCGCTGGAGGAGCAGCAAACCTATTGCAAAATTGTGACGGCATTAGAGAAGACGATAGGGATACAGCGGGAAATTGATAGAATATTTCAAAAGATAGAGGAAAACGATATAATTACACTGTCGTCAGATTCTCAGACCGGGCGGCTATGAATAAATGAAGTACACCTGTCAGGTTTACTCAAATGATCTTATCTGAGATAAAAGTATCAAATAAACCTGACAGGTATAATAAAGAAGGAGACCGACACTGCGAAAAATCCCTGCCTGAACTGCCTGAGCAGGCGGGCTCCGCCCGGCGACGGGCATCGACCCGGAGCGGTCAAAGACCGTGAATTGCCCTATCGTGAGGCTGTTTTATTATGTCTTGACAATAAAATAATGAATGATTAATATTCAATAGAATGAAAAAAGGAACGCCTCATGAGCCCTATGAAGAAACTTGTTTCTGTATAGAGAAACCTGTTTTGAGCGTAAATATGCAGGGTAAAAATATGTTTTCTACGATGTTATGCAATATATTAAAGGAGATATATGAAAATATGTTTATTATTAATTGTAGCTTTATTTCAAGTAGGATTTTCACAAACACTTAATGTAAAAGAAAATATTAGAAATGTGCCAAATGGTAAAATTATTGGTCAAATTGAATCTGGAACTAAGATACAAGTGATTCATAAAAAAGGTAATTGGGCAAAAGTATGCATTACAGGATATATCTGGGTTCCCTCAATTAAATCAGAGTTTTCAGGCGATATGTCTGAATTTAACGCAATCGTTGGAAATGCATTACATGCTGTTACAAGATTTAATGATAGATATCATAAACTTGTTAAAAATGAACTAAAGAACCCTAACTTTTCTAAATATGCTAAATTAGATTTTATGATATGGGCATATATGCAAAGTATTTGGGATAAATACGAAGGGTTATATGGCATAAGTGGTGCAGAAGAAAAAGTATTTAATAATACAGCAAATAAATTTAAAATTTCCAAATCAGAGGCAATAAAGATATTTAATAGAGTAGATAATGCCATTTATTGATAGAATATTCTTGGTCAAAACAAAAAACTTTAGAGGTAGAAATGCAAAAAAGAGTAAAAAAAGCTTCAGACGTATTTAGAGAAACCATCTTTGTATATAAAAATAAAATGAGTTTTAAAGAGGAATTTCCACAAATAAGCAGTATTGATATGTCTGTAAGTGAATCAGGCAGAGGTGTTAAAGATTGGGAAGCAATTAAGAAATATAACATAAGTAATCTTCCTGAAGAATATATAGACTGTAGTAATAGATTGTGCTATAATGGTGGATTTTCAATAAAAGAAATCATTCGAAAAATGGTTTCTGAGCATCTGATTAACTATAAATCTACTGAATTATGCCAAGGATATGAGGGCTCTCCAAATGGACAAATAAGATATAGGGATTGTATAAATGGATTCCATGTAAATGTAAAAATAACTTATAATGATGAATAATAATCACTATAACATTATTCCGTATTACAATAGATAAATTTTTAACTCAGTGTAAAATAGGAGATAAAGTTGGAACTAAAGCCTGAAGAAAAAAGAAAAATCTATAAAGAAGAAAAGGCACGTATTGAAGCTAGAGAGGAAATACAAGAAACAAAAAAGATTAAAAAAAATCCTATTGTCACAGGTATAATTTATTTATTAAGTATAATGCTTATTATTGCCATAATAAGCCTTTGTACATCTGAAAGCACTCCTAAAGTAAATATCGGCTCCACCGCCGTATTGCACAACCCAAGTAGTTGGCGAGTTTGGATGCCTATTGATAAATACACTGATAGAGAATTTACAAAAGCACTTGCAAATGGAGATGAATATAAAATTTCAAAAATGGTATCAGAGGGGAAAATTCTACGTATAAGTAATTATACAAAGATACGTGTTGTAGGTTCTTCCGGTATAGAACAAGTTCGTGTAAGAATATTAGAAGGTGACTATTTGGGACGAGAAGGTATAGTTTTTAGAAAAGAAATAAAAGTTGAGTGATATTTATGCATAAAAAATAATGCAAAATTTTAAATTACGGGCGAATGTATGTAAAAGTGAAAAACCTAAAACTAAAACTGAAAATTAATGATGAGGAAATTTCAAAAGAATTTAGAGAAAATAGTAAGATATATTATAATGCAGAAAATAATTAAGGCTCGTTTTGTATAACGAACCAGCCTCGCACCTGACGCCACATAAATAAAATAACGATAATCTAAAATCTTTTATTCAGTGTCAGTATGCTTCAAGGAAGTTCCTGGTGGAACCCGACCAGTAAAAGTAATATTTTACCGGATACCACATCAAATACTTTGAAAATCAAAAGTAATTAACCTATATTCAAGCGCATTATCTAAAGGAGGAATAAATGGCAAAATGGTTCAATAATTTTTTGGTTAAAACCGTTCCAATGGCGCCGAAATTCATGGTAGGTCTGGTGGCAAAAAAATATGTGTCCGGCGAAACCCTTCAGGACGCCGTCCGTGCCGTCCGGGACCTGAATGCGAAGGGTTTTACGGCAACCGCCGACGTCCTCGGCGAACATATCCACGATCTGTCTGAGACTGAATTACCGCTTGAGATGTATCTCGACCTGACTGAAACCATAAGCTCCGAGCAGATCGATTCAAATGTCTCTCTGAAATTAACGCAGCTGGGTTTGGAGATAGACAGCGACCGGACATGGGAAAATTTTGAGAAAATTCTCATGAAAATAAAAGAGCAGGATAACTTTCTCCGAATCGATATGGAAGATTCTTCACTGACCGATGTTACGCTGGAATTTTTCAAGCGCGCCAAATCGATTTACAAAAACGTAGGTTTTGTTATCCAATCTTATCTGCATCGGTCGGAAAAAGATATAAAGGATTTGCTGTCACCTGGTATAAATGTCCGCATTTGCAAAGGCATTTATAAAGAATCACCGGACATCGCTTTTCAAGACCCTGTGAAAATAAGGGAAAATTTCCTGCTGTTGGTGAAACTGCTCCTTGAAAACGACGGCTATGCCGCCATCGCAACTCATGATCTGATTATTATTGATGCCTGCGAAAAATATATCAAATCCAATAATATTCCAACCGACCGCTATGAATTTCAGGCGCTTTACGGCGTTCCGGTCCATAACACATTAAAACGCCTCG
>JADHWC010000064.1 GCA_016783665.1 Fidelibacterota bacterium
CCTTCATTAATCAGATCAGTTAATGGCAAACCCTGACCCTGATAATCTTTTGCCACACTGACTACAAACCGTAAATTCGATTCAGTCAGCTTTTGTAATGCTCTACGATCACCTGCTCTCAATCTTTGAGCCAGATCGACTTCCTCGTCAGGAGAAAGTGGCTCAAAATGGCCAATTTCTTCAAGATATTTACTTAACGCACGGTTTGAATCGGATGATTTTTTAGTCTTTGTGGACATATGTCTCCAGTTCCAACAAATCTGTTTATAAAAAAAGCCGTCAAATATACAATATATTTATAGAATAGTCAACGCTTCACGAAATGAATTCCTAATTATTTGATTTAGCTTCTTAGAATGCAGTTTTACAAAAAGGTTACAGAAAATCCTGGCTAAAACCCTAACCTGGATAAACCCCCAAAGAGACAGGCAGAGCCAAAAAGGAAAAGAGTTAAAAGTGAAAAATGAATAGGTTGTTCCAGTCCAGGCGATTCTGGTTGCTGGATACTGGTTACTGGATACTGGTTGCTGGTTTCTGGATAAGAAAAAAACAAGTATCAAGTATCTGATTTGATTTGAATAATGATCATTTATCATGCAAAAAATTTTTACAAAAAAACAAGAAAATGACTAGTAAGGGACTATACAAGAATGGGATTTCCGACTGATTATATGCATTCTCTCCTTGACAAAGTGATTTATAGTTATTACAATCACCGGGTTTGATAATATATGTAACTGAGTAGATAATGATTCAACTGGAAAATATTGGTATTCAATTTGGTGAAAATATCCTATTTGAGAATGTGTCATTAAATTTGACACGGGGCAACCGTTATGGAGTTGTCGGGGCAAACGGTTCGGGGAAAACGACATTTCTGAGAATGCTCGGTGCCGAGCAGACGCCCACAACAGGCAAGATTCGCAAGCCTTCATCGTTGAAACTCGGCATCTTGAAACAGAATCAGTATGATTATGAAGATTGCAGAATTCTTGACGTCGTATTAATGGGGAATCATAGACTCTGGTCGCTGATTGAAGAAAAAAAGTCTATCATGCAACGCTCGGATTTGAGTGCAGAAGATGGTAAACGGCTGGCAGATCTGGAACATGAGATATCAGAGATTGATGGCTATAACGCTGAAGGGCAGGCCGCCATAATCTTGCAAGGATTGGGTATTCAACAACATCTGCTGGATCGAACAATGTCGGTATTATCCGGTGGATATAAACTGCGCGTCCTGATTGGACAGTGTTTATTCAGTAATCCTGATGTTCTGCTCCTCGACGAACCGAATAACCACCTGGACATTTTTTCGATTGCCTGGCTGGGTGAATTTTTAAAAGAATACAAAGGGATTGTAATTATTGTCTCCCACGATCAGTTTTTTCTAAATCAAATTTCTAACCACATTCTCGATATTGATTATGAAACGATCAAGATTTACAAAGGAGATTATGATAATTTCCTGGTAGAGAAACAGCGGGAAGCGGAACAGAGACAATTAGAAAATGAACGGCTTGAAAAGAAACGCCAGGAGCTGCAGGCGTTTTATGAACGGTTCAGGGCAAAAGCTACTAAAGCCCGGCAGGCGGTCAGTCGGAAGAAACAGATCGATAAAATGGAAGATATTGTCATTATACGATCTTCCCGGATTAGTCCTCGTTTTAATTTTACTCAAATGCGCCCTTCAGGAGAACAAGTTTTAGACGTCAAAGGCTTAAAAAAATCTTTTGATAATTTAGAGGTGCTTAAGGACGTCAATTTTAATACAAATCGTAGTGACCGGATTGCCGTCATCGGGCCGAATGGCGTTGGTAAATCGACATTGATTAAAGTTCTTGCTGGATTGATACCGCAAGATGAAGGGAAAATTATCTGGGGACATGAGTGCCACGCCGGATATTTTGCCCAGAATCATAAAGAGTTGATCCCATCCAGCACGAATGTTTATGACTGGTTATACTCTAATACGCCCAATGAGAAAGTTACAACCATTCGGACAGTTTTAGGGCAAGTGCTTTTTAGTGGTGATGATACCTTAAAGAAAACAGATGTGTTGAGCGGGGGAGAAGCAGCGCGTTTGGTTTTTGCACTGCTGATGGTAAAACAACACAATATTTTGTTGCTCGATGAACCGACGAACCACCTTGATCTTGAAGCAATAGAGGCATTGATAACTGCGCTGACGGAATTTCCCGGTACAATTATCTTTGTAAGCCATAACCGTTTCTTTGTGAATCGACTGGCTACGGCAGTTCTGGAATTGACGTTTGATGGTTACACATTTTATCCCGGCAATTACGATGATTATCTGGCGCGGCAACAAGAAGATTACCTGAATCGTGACATCCGCACGCGTATTAAACAATCCGAAAGGATTAAAAAACGAAGCAGCTTTTCCGATGGGAAACAGCAATTACGTGAGAGACGAGAATTATCCAAAGAACTATCGCGTTTAGAGAAAAAATTACGGCAGCGCGAAGAATCGATCACCCAACTCGAAGAAAAGATCGACTCTCTCGATCGAATATTTTCAATTTCTGATATATATGATACCGGCAGGCAAGATGAATTTCAGCAGTCGTATAAGGAACAGCAGCGCTTAAAGACCTTGCTGGAGGCAGAGTTAGAGATGTGGGAGCGAGACCATAATCGATTGGATGAGATCAGGAATCGGATCGATGATATTGATAATTAGACCTGTTTTAAAAAGAGTATTAGTGATTATCATTCAGCCCCCATGTCTCTACACTCCGGCGTTGAGACAGGCTAGATCTCATGTGGGTGTAAAAGCGGGAGCATAGACTCCAGTTAACGAGGAACCTGGCGCACTTGATCAACCAGTTTTAATTCCGGGTCTGGTTTAAATTTTACTTGCTTCCTTTTCTATAAAAATTCTTGATTTACAGACTATATCAATTTATATTGAAGCCATGGAAATTCGATCAAAATATCTCTGTGTTTTAATAAATATTGAGGCAATAGGTGGAATATTTTGACTGCTATAAGGCTGATATAATGGAAATATTTCCATTTATTGACGTTAGAGGGCACATTAATTAATAATATGGATTATGAAGATTGAATTAAGTATGTTTTATATATCTATTTAAAAGTTGAAATTTGGAGAAGATAATAGAAATAGCATTAATGGCTAGAAAATTATGTAGTTGAATGTGCCCTCTAAAATGCGCATGGAGTGAACGCCTGAATCTGTTTGATGATTATTAAGATTTGACGATATGCTGAACGTTTTCGACAAATATATCTGCAGTTCTTTGAATACGGCGTCACTCATGCGCCGTCTATGTTTATTAAAAAATAGGATGTCATTGCCATGTATACGGGACTAATTTTGAAAGAAAGTCTTGAAAATACAGAATTCTTAATAGACGACAGGATAAAAATCACAAAAGAGGAAAAATGGAACGTTGGCAGAACTGCAGTTGATTGGCAACCTAAAGTTTGGACTGCTATATATGTAGAGGGTGCTGATGAAGACATTGAAGATATTGCAATTATTGTTTCAGCCTCAATTTTGGATAAATGGTATGCCAATCTGTCTGATTCAACAACCGAACATGTTATCTTTCATAAAAAAATATTTTCTTATGCAAAGGGGGATAGTAATACAAAACAAAAAGCAAGGAATTACGGAAAATCCATCGGAGTTCCTGAACATCAATTGGACTGGTAAATGTCCGCGCAAAACCTAACAAGTCACTGGAGTGGATTTTGAAAACGCTCAGCGTTTCCAAAACTACTCAGTTATTTCGTTATACCGTTGAAAAGAATTGAATAAATTCGAAAAGAAAAGGATTGACTTTATATAAATAGGATATTACCTTCTTGGCATATTAGTGATACAAGAGGAGCTAGAAATGGATACGATAACATTAAAAGTGCCGGCAATTTTAAAAACCCGGCTGAATAGTTATGCCAGTAAAAAAGGGCTCAGCAAATCTGAAATTGTTCGTAGCGCTCTTTTAGAATATTTCTCGAAAGACGATGAAAAGCATACAGGCTCCTTTATCGACTTTTCTGAAGATTTAGCAGGCAAAATTGAAGGTCCATTAGATCTTTCAACAAATAAGAAATATTTTGACGGATATGGTAAATGAAAAGGAAGAAAGTAATATTAGACACGGGTCCGCTTATTGCATTTTTAAATAAAAATGATGCTTACCATAATTGGGCTATTACTCAGTTCTCGCTAATGACTCCCCCATTTATAAGTTGTGAGGCAGTATTATCTGAAGCGTGTTTTTTACTGAGAAATTTTACAAATGGATCAAAATATGTCATGGAGCTTGTAGAACGAGAATTAATTGTTTTACACCTTGATCTTGAGGCTGAATCAAATGCAACAAAGCAATTATTGGATAAATACAAAAATATTCCTATGTCATTAGCCGATGGATGTCTTGTGAGATTATCAGAACAAATTTCGGATAGCGTAATCTGCACTATAGATAGTGATTTCAAGATATACAGAAAAAATAAAAGGGATATTATACCATTAATAATTCCCAATAATTTATAAATTGACACAAGTTCCGATATATATGATACCGGCAGGCGAGATGAATTTCAGCAGTCGTATCCGGAAAAGCAGCGCTTAAAAGACCTTGCTGGATACAGAATTAGAGATGAGGGGGCTGACGAAAGCAGAATTAAACGATATTCAAGAAAGTTTGGAGGAGTTGCGTTGTTATTTTATATTTTGAATGTGGTCGCAAATTGCGACCACCTTGTCAACCTGAAATACTCCCCCATTTACCATTTGTATTTACAGAACACGGCACTCTAATGGCAGCATCTGTATTGAATACTGAAAGAGCTGTCCAGGTCAGCGTATTTGTGGTTTGAGTGTTTGTAAAACTTCGTGAGATGGTTGCCACTCATAAAGAATTTACAACAAAATTAAAAGAACTAGAACAAAGAGTCGGTACGAACGATCAAGCGATTATAGAACTAGTTCAGACAATCAAAAAGTTGATGGAACCGCCGCCACCCAAACCTAAAAAAAAGATAGGATTTTTGCAGTGAGAGAATTTACCGAAACGCTGGAAACTATCTTCAATGTAAAGTGATGATATACAAATTAATGCCGGATGTAATGAAAAAAGAATAGAATACATTATTTAAAATCAACTGATTTAATGAGGGAAGACGTATGAAAAAAACATTTTTGCAATTTGTCCTGTTGGTGAGCATTTCGTTACTGTTTCTGAGTGCGCAAATTCATGCCTGCACAAACTTTCTAATTTCCAAAGGCGCCTCAAAAGACGGCTCAACCATGATTACCTTTGCCGCAGATTCACATGTACTTTATGGAGAGCTCTATTTCACGCCTGCGGCTGATCACCTTCCCGGTGAAATGCTCGACATTTACGAGTGGGATACCGGTAAATATCTCGGTCAGATAAAACAGGTTCCCCATACATATTCTGTAGTAGGGAATATGAATGAACATCAGGTTTCCATCGGTGAAACCACCTGGGGCGGCAGAAGTGAATTGAGAGATTCTCTGGCGATTATAGATTACGGCAGTTTGATGTACGTAACTCTCCAGCGGGCAAAAACGGCTCGGGAAGCGATAAAAATTATGGGTGATCTAATTGAAGAATACGGTTATTACAGCTCCGGAGAATCATTCTCTGTTTCCGATCCCAATGAAGTCTGGATCATGGAAATGATCGGCAAAGGACCCGGTAAAAAAGGAGCGGTCTGGGTTGCCCGCAGGCTTCCTGACGGTTATATTTGCGCTCACGCCAATCAAGCCCGAATTCGGCAATTCCCATTAAAGGATCCGGAAAATTGTCTTTATGAGAAGGATGTCATCAATTTGGCGAGAGAAAAGGGCTGGTTTAATGGAAAAGATAAAAATTTCAGTTTCGCCGATGCTTATGCACCATTGGACTACAGCGCGCTTCGTTTTTGTGAAGCAAGAGTATGGAGTATGTTTCGCCGGGCTGCTCCTTCGTTGAATCTTTCCACGGATTATATTAAAGGCGTTAAAAGTGCGAAACCTCTGCCGCTTTGGGTGAAACCGGATAAAAAGCTCTCAGCCCGTGATGTTATGGAATTAATGCGCGATCATTTTGAAGATTCTGATCTTGATATGAGCAAAGATATCGGCGCCGGTCCTTACAAACTCCCTTATCGCTGGCGTCCTCTGACCTGGGAAGTTGACAGCGTAGAATATTTCAACGAGAGAGCCACTTCAACCCAGCAGACGGGATTTTCTTTTGTTGCCCAGGCGCGCTCATGGCTGCCCGATCCCATCGGCGGCATTCACTGGTTCAGCGTTGATGATACTTATAGCGCTGTTTACGTTCCCATGTACTGTGGAATAAAAGAGGTGCCCAAAAGCTATGCTGTCGGCACCGGTGACTTTCATCATTTTACCTGGGAATCAGCGTTTTGGGTTTTCAATTTTGTTTCTAATTATTGCTACTTGCGTTACAGCGATATGATAAAAGACGTCCGGAAAGTTCAGCGTGAATTGGAAGGTAGATTCATGGCAGATCAGGCAAACGTTGAAGAATTAGCATTAAAACTATACAATGAATCTCCTCAATTGGCTATTGATTACCTGACGGAATATTCAGTAAACCTTGGAAATTCTACTGTTAAAAGATGGAAAAAATTAGGTGAATTTCTGATTTACAAATATCTCGATGGAAATGTAAAAGACGAATTGGGCAAGGTCAAACATCCGGGATATCCAAAATCGTGGTACCGTAAAATTGTGGATGAAACAGGTGATCATTTTAAAATGATAAAATTGGAAGATGAGGGAGGACATTAAAAAAAAATGAAGGATAAAAATCATTTGAATAGTAGATGATACTCCTGATAATGTTTATTTTTATTCTACAACCAATTGTTTTAAAATTAGAGTAGTTCCAAGTTACTTGGCTGGAGTTTCTTATGAGCGCTGACACACAAAAAAAGGTCACTGAATGTTGTAATCCGGCAACCGGAGAGAAAATTGGTGAATCAAATCTGAACACCGTTGAAGAATTAATCTCCTGTATTCAACATTCTAAAGAAGTTCAACCGGGATGGGCTGCAGTGCCGATTCGGGAGCGGATTTCGATCATTCGGAATATTCGAACGTATATTGTCGAAAATGCTTCCGGAATAGCAGAAATTATTTCGAGGAATAATGGAAAAGTGCGCGTCGATGCATTGGCGACTGAAGTTTTACCGGCTGCAATGGCAGTTTCATATTACATGAAGAATGCAAAAAGGTTTTTAAAGCCCGAAAAACTCTCTTCAGGCAGTCTGCTTATAGCGAATAAGCGCAGTAAAATCTATCGAAAACCATTTGGAGTCATCGGAATAATTTCCCCCTGGAATTATCCTTTCGGCATACCCTTTTCGGAAGTGATTATGGCGCTGCTGGCGGGAAACGCCGTCATTTTGAAAACCGCCAGTGAAACTCAGTTAGTCGGACGAATTTTGGAAGAATGTATTAATTCAGCCGATTTACCGAATGGGATTTTTCATTATGTGAATTTGCCGGGACGTGTCGCCGGCGACGCATTTTTAGAGAATGGGATCGATAAGTTATTTTTCACAGGGTCAGTGGCAGTTGGGAAATATCTGATGAAAAAAACGTCGGAAACATTGACCCCGGTTGTGCTTGAGCTTGGTGGGAATGACGCTATGATCGTCTGCAGGGATGCCGATCTTGAAAAGGCAGCTGCAGGCGCTGTTTGGGCTGGATTTTCCAACACTGGACAATCCTGCGCTTCAGTTGAGCGGATTTATGTCCATGAATCTGTTTATGATTCTTTCCTGATGATGCTAAAAGAAAAAGTCGGAGCACTGCGGGTTGGGTTCGATGACGATTTTAATATGGATATGGGGTCGATGACAACTCAAAAACAGGTAGAGACTGTTCAAAAGCATATTGAGGATGCCGTTGAAAAAGGAGCGAAATTATTTATTCAATCACAATATCCAAAGGATTCTAAGGGATTATTTCTTCCGGCAACAGTATTAACGGATGTTAATCATGATATGTTGCTTATGCAGGACGAGACATTTGGTCCGGTTGTGGGTGTTATGAAATTTGCAAATATTGATGAGGCGCTGCAGCTGGCGAATGATTCATATTTAGGATTATCAGGTTCAATATGGTCGAGCAATCGACGCAAGGCGATAAGGATAGCTAAGCAGATTAATGCCGGCGCTGTTATGATAAATGATCATTTGATGAGTCACGGTCTGGCTGAAACACCCTGGGGTGGTTTTAAAGAAAGTGGTATCGGGCGCACACATGGTAAACTCGGTTTTGATGAAATGACGGAGCCCCAGGTTATTGTGAATGATATAATGCCTTTTGCAAAGCGAAATTTATGGTGGTATCCATTCAGTGAGAGATTATACATCGGATTATTGGGAATTATTTATGTCCTCTATGGGAAGGGAATTCGCAATAAAAGTTACGGTTTATGGAATCTTTTAAGAATTGTGAATCGTTATTTCAGCAAATGAATCACGCTGTATGTTTTTAGCGTAAGTCCTTTGATATTAATTGCTATTAATTGCTACTTTGAGTATCTTTTTGCAGGGAAACAATAGCGGAAACTTGAAAAAGGAATTTAATCGTTATTTTTTGATACCCGGATTTTTTTAGACACTAAATTAAAAATAAAATAACATCGATCAATATTGTAGTAAATCCTGATAAGGAGAGACTTTATGTGTGGTATTTTCGCCTATGCCGGAAATGATAATTGTACTAAGGTCATTATCAATGGTCTTAAATCGCTGGAATATCGCGGCTATGATTCCTGGGGCATTGCCCTTCGAACAAAAGATACGATTACGCTTAGAAAAAATGTTGGAAAAGTTTCTGAGATAAAAGAATTTGACTCCGTCAACGCAGATATGGGGATCGGGCATACTCGCTGGGCAACCCATGGCAATGTGACTGTTGAAAATTCGCATCCTCATTCAGATTCTGAAAAACAAGTTTATGTGGTTCATAATGGGATCATTGAGAATGTCAAAGAACTCAAAGAATATGTGCCTGGCGATGTTTTTTACTCCAAAACCGATACTGAGATTATTCCCAAACTGATTGCACGGTTTATGGAGAGCTCTTCATTTCCCGACGCTGTGAAAAAAGTGGTTGGAATGCTGAAGGGCAATTTTGCCTTTGTCGCCGTTGCAAAGAATAGCGAATATCTGATCGCCGCCCGAAACGGGAGCCCTGTTGTCGCAGCAAAACATAATCAAAATTTCTATATTTCATCTGATCTGCAGTCATTAACGCCCTATTCGGAAACCGCCCTGTTTATCAATGATGGAGAACTTTTAATCTATGACAGTCAATCACATGCGATTGAATTCTATGATTTTATTAATAATAAGCGGATTCAGAAGGAAGCTCAGATCTACGATGTGAACTTTATGAATTGCGACCGGGGATCGTATAAACATTTTATGCTCAAAGAAATTTTTGAACAACCGGAAAAATTAAAAGCGACATTTGATGTAAATGTTGTCAACAGCGAGATCCGCTTTCATTATGCGGTAGATCCATCTCAATTCAAACATGTCCAACGTATTGTTATTATCGCTTGTGGCACATCCTGGCATGCCGGGTTGGTAGCGGAATATTGGTTTGAATCCCTTGTAAAAATACCGGTTGAAGTCGAATATGCTTCTGAATTCCGTTATCGAAATCCGGTCATTGACCGGAATACTCTAATTATTGCAATCAGTCAGAGCGGAGAAACGGCGGATACAATTGCCGGAATAAAGGAAGCAAAAAAGAACGGAGCGCAGGTGCTGTCGATCTGTAATGTTCCGGGAAGTACAATAACCCGTATAAGTGACGCAACTGTGTATACTCAGGCAGGACCGGAAATCGGGGTTGCCTCGACAAAAGCGTTTACTACTCAATTAGAAGTTCTTTTCCTGTTAGCTCTGATGATTGCACATTATCGGGATAAAATTAATGATACGGAGCTTAAAAATTACCTTGATCATCTTGTTGAGATTCCTGAAAAAATGAATAAGGTTCTGATCAATACCGAACAGATTATTTCAATCATGCAAACTCACTATATCGTATCAAATGCGCTGTTTCTCGGCAGAGGCGTCAACTATCCAATTGCTTTGGAAGGCGCTCTCAAGTTAAAGGAAATCAGTTATATTCATGCTGAAGGTTATCCGGCGGCGGAGATGAAACACGGACCAATTGCTCTTATTGACCGGAATATGCCGACTGTTTTTATCTGTATCAAAGATCATTCATACGATAAGGTTCTTTCAAATATTGAGGAAGTGAAAGCCCGTGACGGAATTGTCATTGCAGTTGCGAATGATGAAGACCAGCGGATCGGTGAATTGGCGGATCACGTCATTTTTATACCTGAAACTATTGTTGAATTAAGCCCGTTTTTAACAGTTGTGCCGTTACAATTACTGGCATACCATATAGCCGACAAACGTGGTTGTGATATTGACAAACCAAGAAATCTGGCTAAATCGGTAACCGTTGAGTAATCATGGCTATAATTATTTACGAAGATGAACAACAAAAAAAACATTAAGTTTATGTATTTATTTTTTGACACAGAAACAACAGGACTTCCAAAAAACTGGAGTGCGCCGGTTCAGAATGTTAATAATTGGCCAAGAATGGTTCAAATCGCCTGGTTACTGTATGATAACAATGGGACAAGAATTGACGGAAAGGATTTTATTATTAAACCGGAAGGATTTTTAATTCCATATAATGCTGAACGATTACATGGAATATCCACGGAAAAGGCGACAAACGAAGGACAAAATCTGGATTTTGTTTTAGAATTATTTGCAAGACAAATTGAAAATGCCGATACATTAGTAGCTCACAATATGAATTTTGATGAAAAAATTGTGGGAGCGGAATTTATACGTAAAGGTATTAAAAATAAACTTTTTCGAAAACATAGGATTTGTACTATGAAAGAATCAACTGATTATTGTAAAATTTCCGGACCTATAGGTTATAAATGGCCGAAATTATCGGAATTATACAATAAATTATTTAGGGAAGATTTTAAAGAAGTTCACAATGCGGCATTTGACATTAATGCAACTGCAAAATGTTTTTGGAAAATGAAAGAATTAGGAATCGTATAGAAATGCCCGCCGGCTTATTGCCAAACCGTCAAGTGATATTTTTAAAGAGGAACAAAAAAAATTGGATAATGATTATGAAAAACAAAAAAAGAGCATAGCGGATATATTTCCGGAAAATATTAATGATATTTCTCGACGAGAGAGAAGCACATTTAAACCGCTGTCTCATACAATTGACCGTAACAGGCTTTTGCGCTTTCGGTATTTTGCCCAAATTCTACCTGGACAACATTAGATAGCTGGAAACATTATATGCAATCACCTTCGGGATGCGGCTAACAATAAGAATGAAGTTAACAAGGTGGTAATTTATGGCAGATGTGAATGACTATATTACGGGAAAGATACTTGTTGATACAAAATTGGCTCTTCGTTACCTCAAATTTGTCAAAATTCCAGTTATCGGCTCTTTAATCGGAAAGAAATTACTCGATAAAGTAAAGAGTTTTGAGCCAAGACTGATAGATATGGAAACGGCGTCAAAGTTGATTCAAGAGGCGGAAAAATGTGCCGCGGGTGAACGTGTATGTAGAGCAATCCATAAAAACTCAGAACATACGGAATCGGTATTTTTAGATGAGTTAGCCGAAGGAATGATCGAGGCTGGGAAAGCACGGGATATTACAAAAGAAGAAGCGCTAAACAATCTGAAAAAATATCTTAATAATCCCTTAATTTTATCAAAAGTCTCAGGCAAGTATATGGAGATATGTCCTTCATCGCCGGGGGAATGTGTATATTGGAATATGGAAAGGTGTAAACTGAAATGTTTAAATCGAACAAGATAGCCTGCGTTGTGACGCAGGGGCGTTGGAACGAGCTGAGGAAATTTTCCTCAATCTCGTTACGACGGTCCTCCGTTGTAACGTTTTAAACTGTTAAATGACTGCAGCATTCTTTTACGGCTTGTATCTAATGTAAGTAAAAATGAAAGGTGAAAATCTGAAATTTAAAATTGGTACACGAGCGCTCCTTACGGTGTTTGTCATTCTTTCGGCAATCCTGACATTGTCAGGATATTGGGAGTTCCAATCCCGGCGCGTAAGTGTGCTGAATTTAATGGCTCAAATGAGCCGTAATCTTTCGATTACAATTCAAAGAGCGGCGTTAAATTCCATTCACAGTTATGATGTCATATTGTATGAGACTACAGACCGGCTATTCTCGATTGCCTATTTGATCGCCGATATGGAGCGGGAGGGAGTTTTGACCGATGAATATCTATACCGTTATGCTGATGAACAGGAAATAAAACGCATAAATATCTACGATCGTGACGGAGTTAAATTGTATTCAAGTTACACGGCTCATAAGTTTATTAATGCATCACCGCAACTTAATAAGGTTCTCTCAGGTCAGATCGCAGATACTGTCATCGACATTCATAGAGCGAAAAACGAGTCGGGTGAACGATATATAGTGGCGATTCACCGTAGCGGCGGTGGGGCAATTGTAGTAAATATTGATGCGGCTCAATTATTAAAATTCCGTCGCAAGATCGGCGTCGGAAATATAATCAACTCTATTGCCCGCGAT
>JADHWC010000065.1 GCA_016783665.1 Fidelibacterota bacterium
GCAATTAAACACGGCGAAAAGGTGTTTTGTGTAAATCTGAAAGGTTATCGTGGCATCCTGAGCGCTCCAACACAACCCGGGAAAGTATTCTCAAAAGAAATTGCCGACCGTGTTCGCGTAATTGCCTGCCTGACCCGAATTCCCAACATCCTGACATCCGAAAGCACGGAAGAAACAATCAGCAGTTTTGTTTGGAATAGAGTTCGCCGGACAGTAGAAGCCAATTCCAGGGATGCGCTGATCCTGGTCTGGGGCAATGATCAGGACGTGAATACCGCTGTGAAGGAAATTATTATCCGAGCCAGAGAAGCAATGATTGAAATTCCCAGCGAAACCCGGCAAGCGCTGGCGGACGGAACCAACGGCTTCGAGCGTATCCTGCCCGGTCCGGAACGGATGTATCCCGACACCGATTTGCCTCCACTGGAAATTACGTCAGAACGAATCGAAGAACTTTCTCATCGTGTACCGGAACCGATATGGAAGCGGGAAAAGAAATATCGTCAATTAGGCGTTCCCAATCACCTTGTCATCCCGATTGCCTCCTCGCCTCGCTCAAAAGTGTTTGAAATGTTGCTGAAAAACACAAATATACCGCTGTCCTGGATTTACAGGTTTCTTTTTGAAAATGTCACTGCCTGGCGGCGGAAAGGTCTTCCTGTTGATCAACTGGACGATACAATCTGGGAAACATTTTTCGCATCTGCCAAAGATCATCCGGCTTTACTGGAAAAGGGCGAGAAACTGTTTGAAGAATTCCTGAAAAATCCGTCTGCATCTTTCGAAACAATCCTACAGCAATATATTCCACCCCGGTTCAGGGAATCGGATCTTCCCGAAATAATTTCGAAAGTTATGACAGATAAAATTCAGGCGATCAACACACCGGAGAAACAGCACCGTTTCTTAATGGGTATTATAATGGTGAAATGCCGCGGACATATTCCGGCAAAGAGAGTCAGCAGCCAATTACGGCAATTCCTTTACAATCAAGAGGGCAAGAAATGAATGACAATTATAAAGGCTATCGCGATCCGGCATTAGGAGTTTTAAAAGACAATCACGTCCAGGTCTGGAGCGACGTGGAATTAACAACCAAACAGGGCGGCTTTAAAGGCATTATCCTGCCCCGCTCCGAAACCGCCGACGCCCGGCACGTAGTCATGAAACTTCGCAACGGTTATAATATTGGTATTGCAGTGGATACTATCGAAACGATCAAAGAGATCAGCCGTAAAGAAGCCCACTATAAAATTCCCGAAAAAGAATTTCCTTATGATCCGAAAAAACCGAATGTTAAACTTCTTGGCACTGGCGGCACTATCGCCAGCCGCCTTGATTACCGCACCGGCGCCGTAATACCGGCGTTTTCACCCGGTGAATTGTACGGATCGGTCCCTGAACTGGCGGAATACTGCAATCTGGAAACCCAGAAACTCTACGGTGTTTTCAGCGAGAATATGGGTCCGGAGCAGTGGATCGGAACGGCTCAAGTGATTGGTAAAGAGATCCGCAAAGGCGTTCACGGTATCGTTATCGGTCACGGCACTGACGTCATGCACCATACGTCAGCGATCTTATCATTCATGGTTCAGAATTCACCGGTTCCGATCGTAATGGTCGGTTCCCAGCGATCCTCCGACCGCCCGTCTTCCGATGCGGCGCTGAATCTCATTCATGCCGTTAATACCGCTGCTACAAGTGACATTGCTGAAGTAATGGTCTGTATGTTTGGACCAACCTCCGACCAATATGGGCTCCTGCATCGTGGAACCCGCGTCCGCAAGATGCATTCTTCTTACCGGTCAACGTTCCGCACAATAAGCGATATTCCTCTTGCAATGGTAGATCGCGATAAAATCACACCATTGCGCGCTGATTATAAACATCGCCGCAGCGACCGGGACGTTATCATCAATACGGCTTTCGAAGAAAAAGTCTCTATCGTTTATTATTATCCCAATATGCAGCCGGATATCATCGATTCGTTGATCGATAATGGATATCGCGGTATCGTCATTGCCGGAACCGGGTTGGGGCACGTTAATAAACCGGTTTATCCCGCCCTGAAACGAGCCCGGGATAAAGGCATCGCCGTGTACATGACCGTTCAAACTCTCTGGGGTTACGTGCAGATGTATGTTTATGAAACCGGTCGCGAGATGATGCAGTTAGGCGTGGTGCCCGCCGCTAATCTGCTGCCTGAAGTCGCCTATGTCAAATTGTGCTGGGCGCTGGGACAAACCGACGATCTTGATAAAGTCAAAGAAATTATGCTGACGCCCATCGCCGGCGAGATTACCGAGCGGGAGCCTTACAACGGCTACCTGATCTACCAGGGCGGTATCCCGGAAGTGGAAGAATTTATACGGGGAATCAAACGGTAGTAAACGTAGGGTTATGATATATCGTGTTTCTAAGATATTTTATTGATCCAAAAATATCCAACCAACGATCCAACGAAAAAATACGGGAAATCGCTCCAGGTAAAGGAATTTCCCAGAATCGTCACACCGATAAAATTATCTCGCAGCAATTCCAGCAACGGCGGATGCCACAGCTGCATGAATTCCAGAACACAGGTTAGTGACAATACAATCAGGGCAATGTTAAGCGGTTTCAATTGTTTGAAGAAAAGCGCTAAGATCAGGCACCAGAATATTTCATAAAAGACTCCGCACAGGGAATTATTCACCCAGGTATGAGCAGATCCGCTATAGAATTTACTGTAAAAGCCGACAGGAATAACGATCAGCAAGGATACCAATAATACTCGTTTGGCATATAGATATTTGAATAACAGCGCCATAAATTACCAAAAAGAATTAGACGACGGTTTTACTCGGTTTTCAGCTCCCGCCTGGCGACACCGACGAAATCCATCTGCCCGGTCACATCGTTAAAATCCAGGTTGATGACCTCCCAGCCCTCTTTACCTATTTCATTGAGATACTTTTCGATCTCGTCAAATTTCTTTCCGCGGAAAATCCCGCCGGGAATACGCATTGAATCGATGATTTTATATTCCCACTTTTTCACAATTACCTCCACTTACTTATTATTTATTAAAGAATTGATTGATTATATCGATACAGCGATCCATTTCACAGCCGAGGGCGAGATGTCCGCAATTATTTTCCAGCACAACCAGATCACATTCCAATACCCGGGCAAAATCAATCGCCGGTTGCGGATTCACCATATGATCTGTTTCGGAAACGATCATCAGCACGTCAGCCCTGATCGCTTCTGCGGCTTTCTCCATGGATCCATCAAAATGGGCGAAAACATCTTGGCTTTTCATTGCCCGAAGCTGGCTGGCTTTATCATCGCTGGTATATACCACCGAGGCTTCTTTATCGTACTTTTCCATGAACTCGTCAAATTCACTTCGAGATGTATGCTTAACCCGGTATGCGGGCGTCCGGGCAAAAAGTTCCGCCCCTATATTACCGAGTCGTTGAATGGTCTTTTCCGGTATTTTAGCTGACTGAGCGGCTTCGATCAGTTCCAGCTCAAAACTCAGCAGCAACAGATCATAGGACGTGAATTGAGGAGTACAAACATACGCCACGGCTTTATCCATAAAATTTGGATACATCACGAGCCATTCAAAAGCCTGAAAGCTACCCATTGATCCGCCGATGATACCATAAATATGATCGACACCAAGTTCTTTCGTCAGCAGTTCATATTGGGTTCGTACCATATCCCGAATCGTGAAAACCGGGAATTTGTCGCCCCGCTGCCGTTTACTGTTTGAAGGTGACGACGACACCCCGTTTCCCAGGGCGTCAACGGCAATCACATAAAACCGGGAGCTGTCCACCAGTTTTCCAGGCCCGATCAATTTCCCCAGATGCTCGCTGGTCCCGCCATACCAGGAAGGATAAAGGATAATATTTGATTTATCCTGATTGAGTTTACCGAAAGTCCGGTAGCCGATCCGGCAATCTTTAATGATCTCCCCACTTTCCAGAGAAAAATTACCCAACTGAATAAATTGCTGTTCACCCTCGGCAAAAAGCAACGTACCGGCAATTATCAAAACTATCACTAATATCAGGCGTTTTTTCAGAATCATCTATTCCTCCGGTTTGCAACAATAAATTACAATATTTTCCCACATTATGAAATGTTTCCGAATTGTCATGTATATGTTAAATTTAGCCCCGGTTAAAAATTGAAAAGCGAGAGTGAAAGATGATTAAAATAAAAATATTTACCGTTGGCGGAACCATAGATAAAATCTATTTCGATCAGAAAAATGCTTACCAGGTCGGCGATCCCAGGATCGTTGAAGTCCTTCAGGAAGCTAATGTTACCCTGGATTTTGAAACTGAATCCATCATGCAGAAGGACAGCCTGGATATGACCGAGAAAGACCGCCGGCTTATTTTCGAAAAAGTTGCCAGCGATCCTCACGAGCTGATCGTGATTACCCACGGCACCGACACGATGGTTGAAACCGCGCATACATTATCTGCTATTCCCAATAAAACGATTGTCCTCACCGGCTCCATGCAACCTGCCCGCTTCAAGAACAGCGACGCCGTCTTTAATATAGGTTGTGCCATCGTCGCGGTACAGGCGTTAGCTCACGGCGTGTATATCACGATGAACGGGCAGATTTTTGATCCCGAAAAGACCCGTAAAAATGTCGATATGAATTGTTTTGAGACGATCTGAGCGATATTACTTTATTCGTCCGCAAAGAGTGAGATGAAATCAAATTTGGTGACGTCTACTATTCCTTTATCGGTCAGCTTGATATCAGGAATCACCGGCAACGACAGAAAGGAAAACGACATAAAAGGATTTTCCAGCGGGCAGCCTAATCGCCTGGCTTCCAGGTTTAAATGATCAATCGCTAAACGAACTTCCTGCAATGATTTATTGCTCATCAACCCGGCAATCGGTAAGGGTAATGCTGCAACGACATCACCATTTTTCACAACAAGCTGACCGCCATTCATAGATTGGATTTCACGGATTGCTAGTAAAATATCCCGGTCATCCACTCCGACAACAATGATATTATGGGAATCATGAGCCACCGTTGAAGCAATTGCGCCGGACTTCAAACCGACGCCTTTTACAAAACCCAATCCGATATTTCCGGTAGCATGATGACGTTCCACCACTACTATTTTCAGGATGTCGTTTTCGGGATCGCTGACGATTTTACCATCAATTATCCGTGCGGCACAAATCACTTTTTTCGTCAATAATTGATTGGGCACAATTTCAATGACATTGATCTTTTTTCCGGCTGCCGCGATCACCAAATTATCTGAATTTACTTCCTTCACCCGGATAGTCTGTACCGGATCAGGAACACTAGCGCTTTCAGCGGCGATAAGTTTGCCGTTCTCAGCAACCCGTTGCCCATCTTTATAGACCATCCTAATAGTGAAATCATCAAAATTATCAAAGAGGATTAGATCCGCCTGATATCCCGGAGCTATAGCGCCTTTCTTATGCAACCCAAAATGCTGTGCCGTATTCAGGGACGCCATCTGGAGAGCGATCAACGGGTCAATTCCGAATGTAATTGCATCTTTTACCATTGAATTGATGTGCCCGATATCCATCAGGAAATCGGGATGCCGGTCGTCAGTGACAAAGCCGCAGAAGCGGGAATTCAAAGGCGTTACAAGCGGTAATAAATCTTTTAAATTCCGGGCGGCGGAACCTTCCCGGATCATCAGGAACATGCCTTTCTGAAGCTTTTCCCGCGCTTCCTCCAAATCTGTGCTCTCATGATCGGATGTGATACCTGCGGTGATATATGCGGAAAGCTCTCTATCCCGAACCAACGGCGCATGCCCGTCAATTCGTTTTTCGCCGGCGATTGCCAGCTTTGCCAATACCTGCGGATCTTCAAATAATACTCCCGGAAAGTTCATCATCTCTCCGATTCCCAGAATACGGGGATGGTCAATCCATTTCTGCATTTCCTCTGCTGTAACGGTTGCCCCTGCACTTTCCAGATGGGTTGCCGGTACACAGGAGGGTAGCATAAAATAAACATCCAGAGGAAGATGTTCCGTAGCGTCCAACATGTATTGCAGACCAGCCAACCCCATGACATTGACAATTTCATGAGGATCAGCAATAGCGGTGGTTGTACCCACGGGGACCACTACGCGGGCAAAATCAGCCGGATTCAGCATCGAACTTTCCAGGTGGACATGACCATCGATCAGACCAGGCGCCACGAAGAGTCCTTTGACATCCACGATCTTTTTGGCAGGATATTCGCCAAAACCTACAATTATTCCGCGATATATTGCAATATCCGCCGGGATTATGTCTCCTGACAACAGGTTGACAACCCTGGTATTCTTTAGTTGGATATCGACAGGCTGTTCACCCCTGGCTGCAGAAATGAGTTCATTGAGAAACATAAGGTCTCCTCGTTTGTTTAATCGTAATTTATTTTATCCTCCGAAACCAATTTAGACCTTCGGTCAGAAATTGGTTTTGTATGGAATTTTAATCAACAAATTTCTTTTCCCGAAATACCAGTTTATTTTCCTTTTTTTACTTTCTATAATTTGGAATTTGTTTACCCTGTGAAATATTAAGCTTGCGAAACTATTTCATCAGGGCTTTTGTCTTCTATTATTTGGGATTTTATTAATGGCACATCCCAAAGAATGTATTTTATAATTATAGTCGTTCAACGGTTTGGATTGGGACAATTACCGACAGTTATTTGATAACCACAGAGAAATATCTGAATTGCCCTGTTTCATTGTATCAAGGGAAGTAATAAAATCGGCAAGAGCATCAAAATCAAGTTCCAGACGATAAAATTTTAGCGCCCAGACCAACATTAGAAACGCTACCGAGCGATTCCTGCTGTTAAAGGGCTCTCCATCGATAATATAATACATAAACCAGCCCAGCTGGGCATAGAAGTCTTTGCGGTTTGACAGCCGTTCACCTAAAAAACAGGTGAGCGAACCGCCACCCGGAAGCGCCACAACGTTTTTTAGAGAATTCAGGTCGCGAACACCTCCCTCGCTATTAAATTTTTTCGCAACCATCCAGTTGACATAACACAGTAGTTTGATCTCTTTTTTCTGGTCGTCAGTCATCGATACCTCCCAACACATCCGCGTGTTCCATCATCTGTTCTTCAATCCCCTTAAGATGTTCCGCGTTGAAATCTTCCGGTAAACTAACCTTAATTGTCTTTAAGGTCACCTCCTTGCGGTACTGATTAACGTCTAATTCAATCTCCGTGCCGAAATCCCAACTCATTGCCCGGGTCACTTCACGGGGAAGTAAAACGCCGCGACTGGAGCCAACCCGTATAATTTTTCGCTTCATAACAACCTCAATTGCTTAATTCTTCATTTGGTTCAATTTCCGAAAGAGCTTCCTGATATTCGTTCAGGAAGTCGTCAAAATATTCCATATAAGTCTGTTTTTCCTTACTTTCCTCTTTCGGGTTCCGGAGAACAACTTTCTCATTTTCTTCATCCAGAATCAGATCGATCTGATCACCAAAATCCCATTCCATGGTCTTAATGACATCCTTTGGCAATAAAAGACATAAACTTGCTCCAACTCTTACAATCTTCCTTATCATAGACTTACCCCTTTTAGTTTAACACCTGCTTTTGAAAATAGGAGTAATAATAATAAAAATCAAGTATTCTTTACATTTTTTAATCACTTTTTTGATTCTACTGTAAAATTTCAACTCATTCCAATTGCTCTTGTGAAGCCCGAGCCATTACTGGCGGGGGAAATAGATAAAATTTACCCGTTTTAAGTGCGTTCTGTAAAATGACTGTTGTGATTTTTCTCAATGAAACCTCTTCGAGGCAATTTATAAAGAAACTCTTAAATATCAGTCAACCAGACCGATAGAGATCGCTGAATAGACAGATAAAAATTAAAAAATACTGACAATAGTCTTTTATTAAGCCAATCAGGTAGCGGTATTATTCACACACTTGAAGGGTGTATATATAAGTTGATAATATATACCAAAGGTGAAATTTAATTATGGTCTGCAAAGAGTCGAATTGGAAAATAAGCAGAAAAGGGCGGACTTTATTTATAAGCCCACCCTTATGTCTTACGATAATTACTAAGTCTGATTATTTCATCAGAATACACTTCTTAACTGATGAAAAACCATCTGCCCCGCCGTTGGCGGGATCGCTAACCTGGATTCGGTATATATAGACTCCGGAACTAAACTGTGAAGCATCCCATTGAACCGAATAGTACCCAGCCGATTGAGTCTGGTTGACTATTGTTTCCACCAGCCGACCATTCATATCAAAGACAGACAACACAACTTTAGATTCTTTTGGCAGTTCATATTTGAATGTTGTCGTTGGATTAAAGGGATTTGGATAGTTCTGATTTAAAGAATATTCTGCCGGTATTCCACTAACATCCAAATCTATAGCTGTTCCTCGAGATAATGTGGATACGGCAATATCATATTTAACGGCGCCTTCATTCAAGCGCAGCTTATCGAGCGATACCGTTGTCTTTACTCCGCTGAAGCTGGCATTAATGACAAAACGCACCGTAGCAAATACACCGCTTTCGCCGTCCGGAGCAGAGCCGGCGCCTGCAAAAACAAGCCTACCATCCGATTCATTTACTTCGATCAAAAATCCTTCCGTTACATGCGACCACTCAATATCACTAAAGACTAATTGCTCCGGTCTGTATGACAGACATCCCTCATAGGAGAGAATATTATCGCCTCCGCTTAATGTGAGCGGTACTTCCACTACCTGCCCCGGAACATAGTTGCCATCTTTCATCGTAATAGAGCCCTTTGCCAAGAGATTACCGTTTGAAGTATCATAAGGCAGACTATCAATCAGCCCAACTCCGTATTGAAGAATTATCGATGCATCGAGCGCTGTAACTGTGTCATTGAGCGTCACATCGGCATTTGCTAATCCCTGGCAATCGAGTGTCTCTACATCAATTACATGCTTTAAGATAAGAGCGGCGTCATGTGCCTGAACTTCTCCGTTACTATCCACATCACCATAAAAAGGAATAGGTTTAATATAAATTCCACCATTGGTAATCGATACCGGATCCCCGCCTGTATTAAATAAGGCGGATTCGATATTAATCGGTATGAAATTGCATGGCTCACCTGTTACAACAAATTTTAACCGGCAGAAAACACCGCTACCTGAAATATCTTCCGCGCCGGCGAACCAGGAAATTATCAGGCTATCACCACACTCATTGATTGCATTACTCCAGCCGGCGCTACCTGTCATACTTGAAGAAGTATCTACTCCGATAAATTTCAGACCATTTTGATAACCACCAAATTTAAGTTCGGCAGAGTCATAATTTTTCCCAGAGAGGAGTTCAATATTTACAGGCATATCAATCGTATCACCTAAAAATGTGTTAAGAGAATCAATTGAAAGTGTGATAGTCTCTTTTACTTTTCCCAGATAAATATCATCTACTGCAAAGACAGCAGAATTAGACGTTGCATATCCATGAAGTTGAAAATCTATATAAACATACCCGTTCTCAAGAAAAGAAATTGTCGTATCTATTTGCATCCAGGTATTTGAAGGAGACATGTTAGGCATCGGGTGAGAATAATTTACTCCATTAAGTATTAAATCTACATCCAATATTGTTTGACTTGCGGTATGTGTATCATGCGTGTCTGTTTCCCGTCTCCAAAACGAGAAAAAATATGGAATACCCGCCTGAACATATAAATGATCTCCTGTCTGTTTCATGCTTGCATCGTAGTATCCACTCCCGCTAGGAAAACTAAATTCTGCACATTTCAATCCGGAATGAGGATTATTGGTCGATGAACTCCAACCAGAAGAGTATTGGTAGGGATTCCAATTATCCAATACATTTTCAAAGCTGGGATTTACAACTAAATTATCAGATTGAGGTAAAATCCATCCCCCTTCATGATAAAGAGAATCAATTTCTGATTCTGTTAGGTTTAGGCTATATATTCTAATGTCATCTAATTCTCCATCAAAGTAGTAATTTCCTCCTAAAGTGTATTTCCCTATTACAATATTAGATGTAGTTTGTAAAATCCGACCAGGATTTATATCAGAATCTTTATGTAATCCATTATGGTATATTTCTGCTGTAAATCCATCGTAGGTTCCTACAATGTGAACCCACCGATCTGGTTCTATACTAGTGCACCAAGCTGATTCAGTTGCACCATTGCTATCGGGATCAACAATAAAATTGATATCCCAATCTCTTTGGCCACTTCCCCATGAGCCATATTTCTCAATGATATGGTGTGGAAAAGAATATGGCCCCTGTGTTTTTAGTTTCGCCCAATATGATATAGAAATATGTTCAGACAAATCAAGCGATTGTGAATGTGGAATTTCGATATAGTTATCTACACCATTAAATGAATAGGCACTATTCGAATTTCCAAACCTATCAGGTATTAAAGTTGCACCATTCACAGTTCCATCATTCCCATTACCACTTTCATCATTGGCGTTGCCGTTGAAGGGATAATAAGCAACCAGGTCAAATGGTTCTGAGTCTTTTACACAACGCACAGAGTGACCCGGCGACTTATAGTCTTCGTTCCGGTAAACCTGGGAGTTTAGGTAATTCAAGGCGTGGGTCCATGCGTCCGAACTACTCCCTTCCGTACTGCTCCAGAAGTTTGCGCTGAGTCCTAAACCGTTAAAAGTGCCGTCCCCACTGGTGTCGTTCCGGTAGCCGCCAGGTAAAGCAGTAAAACCACTTTCATTGGTTGCTCCAGCATTCGGGGTATTCCAGTGTGAAGTGCCAGCATGTTTAAGTTTACCGCCTTCATCAGTTCCCCGCCACCCCGTTGCATCAACATCAACCTGACTCATGCCCAGGTACATTTCCAACTCTTTCCATTCCTCATCAGTTGGTATATGCCAACCTTCCGGCGCTATATTTCGACTATCATTCACAGCATACCAGTTATAGAGACTTCCATAAATATCAGCATTGCTATCAGTATTATCATAATTACAGTAAGCACCTTCGCTGGTTGCGGACCATACAGTATTATTCGGGACTTTTGAAATGGCATTACCGTTCCGATAATGGGTGACTTTCAGGTTTTCTGCCATCCAGGTTTGGTTGCCGATTTTGACTGTTTGATAGGTATTATCATCTATATCAGTAACCATTCCTGTCTCGTAAAGTGGCCATCCACCCTCATGATAAAGAGAATCAATTTCTGATTCAGTTAACACTCGGTTGTAAATGCGGATATCATCGATAGAGCCGTAAAAATAAAGATCTAACATTGAATTATAATAGGTACCGCTGCCTATATAAATCGGCTGATCTCCATTCATTATAAGATTATTCGTTACAACGGTTTGATTTAGATTTCCATTAAGCCAACTTTGCGTTTCATCATTATCAGTTGTCAAAATCAAATGATACCATTTATTGGAGTTTAATGAAGCACCCACACTAGTCGAATTTAAGCAGCATGATAAATCATAAGGTTCACTATAAACTGAACTTAAACACACCCTGAATTCATGTTTGTCACTGTCAACCTCTTTATCAAGAATTACGTTGGTGTAGTTATTGCTAGGATTTGTTCCGCGTATTTCTACCCAAAGAGATACCGTAAATGACTCACCTTTCTCGAATCCGTTATCAATTACTTTGATATAGTCATTCACACCATCAAAAGTATAAGCCGAATTGGTATTCTCAAATCGGTCAGTTATGAGAGTAGCACCATTATTGGTACCGTCATGTCCATTTCCGCTTTCATCGTTGGCATTGCCATTAAATGGGTAGTAGGCAACAAGTCCCTCATTCAAATCAGCAAATACACTTCCTGAGATCATTAACAAAAATATTAATGCAATCGAAATACAGTTAAGGCTCTTTTTCATGATCGTTTCCTCCTTAAAATCTTTTTATTATCCATTGTTTATTTTTAACCTGTCTATCATCCATCAATAATAAACACAACTTTCCCTTTCCTCATATCACGTTTCTGAGGTGGGGAAAACTGGTTTCTTTCAAAAAGCGATATCGGCATTGCACCGATCACCGCCCCAAATGTGGTTAAATAATAGTGAATTCAAGTATTTTGTGCAAGTAAATAATTTCTAATGTGACTCATCTTCCGGATACCGGTCAGTCCACAGTTTCTTCAGACGTTCCCGGATGAATTTTTCCGTTCCATAGTCTTTGGGATTATAGAACCCGGAATTTTCAAGACCTTTGGGAAAATAGTCTTCTTTCACAAAACCATCTTGATAATCATGGGGATATTGATAACCCTTGCCGTAATCCAATGCTTTCATCAAACCGGTTGGCGCATTGCGCAGATGCAGCGGCACATCAGGCAGGTTTCCCTCTTTCACTGCACTCAACGCTTTGCGTAAAGACATATAAGATGCGTTACTTTTTGGTGACGACGCCAGGTATGTGGTAACCTGAGCCAGGACGATCGCAGCTTCCGGCAATCCGATAGCGTGAACCGACTGAAATCCCGATGTTGCAACCGTCAGCGCCAGTGGACTGGCATTGCCGATATCTTCACTGGCGAGAATAATCAGGCGTCGGGCGATAAACAGTG
>JADHWC010000066.1 GCA_016783665.1 Fidelibacterota bacterium
ACCCGCCCAAGAATGTCTTGTGAGCGGGAGGCTTCGTCACCGAGTCCAATATTGCTGATAATGTCGATCAGCTGTCCCAGACGGTACTTGTCAAGCGCCGGTCGGGAGTAGTTCTTCGGCAGGACGCCCTTCAGGCTGGGATTCTCCTTTTCGATGGCGACCATAGCGTCATCCACGAACTGACCGATAGACGGCTGCTTTGCCCCGGCTCTCAGTTTCTCCCAGCGGGCTTCCTTTGGCACCCAGAAGATAATGGCGGCTGAATACTCGTCACGGTCTTCCGGATCGGTGTAATCGGTTGCCTGCCGGGCAGCCAGATCATCGTACTTAGCCTGAAACGCATCGGAGATGTATTTGAGGAATATCAGACCCAAGACGACGTGCTTGTATTCGCCGGAGTCCATGTGTCCCCGCATCTTATCAGCCATTTCCCAGAGCTTGTTTTCAAAGCCGAGATTGGCTCCGTTGCTGCTGTTCTTTGCCATGCTGTTCCCTCTTATAAAGTCATTTCAAACAGGGTTGATTGAAGTGCTGTCCATTACAATCCGACCCGATTGCATTAATAGTTGGTCGATATGTTGACGTGCCGGTTCCTCGGGCGTCATATACAGGTCTCACTTTTAGCAGTATCCATTCATAACCATTTACAGTCGCTGCATTTTAATTAATGCAGCGGATAGATGCAAATGAAATGATTTAAGAATTATAGCCTGAACCCATATTCGAATCAATGTAATTCGTTCTGAGTGAATAACAGACATCCAATTAAAAATGTAGTTTGTAATTCACAATATAATCATTTGGGTATTCCATTCCATTCATCTTAAATTATCGGCACCAAGACAACAACAAGAAAGAACCCTATATGACCCGCAACCTTCTCCTCATCAGCAACTCCACCCTCCACGGCAGCGGCTACCTGGATCATTGCGAAGCCAATATCCATGAATTCTTTGATGACATCAAAACGGTTATCTTTATCCCCTTTGCCCGACCCGGTGGGATCAGCCATGACGGTTATACCAAAATCGCCCGGGAGCGCTTCGCTAAAATGGGCTATGAACTATCCGGCGTTCACAAAGCCAGCGATATGAAAGCCGCCATCCGTAATGCCGATGTGATCTTCATTGGAGGCGGGAATACGTTTGTTCTGCTGACCAATCTATATGAAAGCGATCTAATGGACACTATTCGGAAGGAAGTCGCTAAGGGCAAGCCTTATATCGGCACCAGCGCCGGTTCCAATGTCGCCTGCGAAAGCATCATGACCACCAACGATATGCCGATCATGTATCCGCCAAGCTTCGATGCGCTCCAGCTGGTTCCTTTTAACCTCAATCCCCATTACCTCGATCCCGATCACAATTCCAAACACATGGGCGAAACCCGTGAAACACGTATCAAGGAATTTCATGTTTTCAACGATATTCCTGTCGTCGGGCTTCGCGAAGGAGCTCTGCTGCATATAACAGGCGACAACATGATTCTCAAAGGCACTACCGGTGCGCGGCTGATGCGTCATGGTAGAGAAGCCGAGGAATATAAACCGGGTGCAGATTTGAGTTTTCTGGTTTAAGAGAATTTACACTAAAAACGCGAAGAAGGCGCGAAAGACACAATGAGTTTATATGTTTAGTCTCCCGAAGCTGCGATGGATCTTGTTGGTTCTGCTGCTAACACAGTTGCTGTTTGCCGAAAAAGGCAGCATTGATAATTTCCCGGTGCAGGTGGATACAGTGGAGCGACAACGACTGGAGAACTGTTATCTCAACGGTGATCGATCTTTCCGGGAACGATATATCCTGAGCGCCTACGTTTATCTCTTCAAACTAAAACTGGGACATATGGAAATCGGGGAGGTAATCATCAGCGACCGGGATTCTTTCTCTATCACATACAATCCGCCTTTCGAGAAATGGGACACCGAGTATCTTTCCTACTGGCAGGATGATTCCGTCTTTGTGGACAAGGTTATCGCCCGTAACGGCGAACGCTTTGAATACCGCAAGATCAACGACAAATGGCATTTTATCCAATACGATGCCGATAAGCCCCGGGAATTCAAATTAAAAATCTACAAAACGGGCTTTCAGACCGGGGCCGTCAACCTGATCGAGTTCGTGCGATTGCTCTTTCAACGCCGTTTTACAGAAATCAACGAAGTGCTGTTTCTGGCTGAAACCTACCAAATCGGATTGAAAAGGTTGAAAGATTCGACTGATGATATCTGCGCCTACGAATTACAATGGAAAGTGCGTAGCGGCGAGGAACTGGTGCGGTTGCACGGAGTACGACTCTTCGGACTGGAAAACCGGGAACGTTTTGTGCCGCTGGGAGGTATCCTGAAGATGAGTTTTGTAGGCTTACTTGATATGGATCTTATCGGAATCCTAAAGAAGTGATAAACTACTAAGACACAGAACTGCGAAGTAAGCGGGGGAAGACACGATGAGTTTTTTATCTCGCAAAGGTCGCCTGCCTGTGCGTCGCACGTAGACATGCAAAAGAGACGCAAAGAATTTTTAACAAATTAAACAGTTTGCATAATTTCACCCGTTTTTAACCTGATTAATTCACGAGCTCGTGAATTAATCACCCTACGGGCCGCATGTCCGTTCTTCAGCAGACTGCGGGGTTAATAATATCTGCAACTTACAATCAAACCGATAATGGTATTTATTCGAATGACACCAGTTAACAAAAAGCCGGTTGAAAAACCGGCTTTTCAGATAAGATGTAAGCGCTTGTATTATATATTCAGCATGTGACTGATTTTAATCATAAAGACATTATCGCCATCGGTATCAAACAATGTTCTTGTATCCCTCGGAATATCGAAGGGTTTGAAACTTTCGTAATCGGTAAATCCCTGCGACCAAACGAGATAGATTGCCGAGCCGGTTAGATATTCCCAGCGAAGTACAAGGTTCGAACGGAGCTGTTTATAATTGAAATCCGTTTGTCCTTCGAAAGTATAATCAATAATTCCGTCATTGCCCTTATCAACCTCATACTCATCATTTTCATAATTATAGCTAATGTCGTCCCCAAATTTCTCGAACCGTTTATTATAATCCTTTGCATAAGAATCATTCACGCGCATCAGATCGAAATATTCTCCAGCCGTAAAAAAGGGTTGAGCAAAGTATTGTATTGATAATGTTGGAGTCAGTGTTAAATCTGCCCGCAAGACCATGCTAAAAGTTTTTTGATCCATCGATGACCATATATACTGGGTTTCACCATTCTCATCTTCAGCTTTGCCTATCCATGCCCATGTATCTTTTAGGTTATTAAATTCTACTCCTGCTGTCAGCTGGATATTTTGTTTAGGTCGCCAGGTAATTTCAGGCTCAATCCCAATACCAATCACATCATCGTTACTTTGAAAATAAAATCCTTCCATTTGAAGAATTACTTTTTTACGTCCGTCGGTATTAGCATATCCCCACAGATTCCAATTATCCGGCGTTTGCATTGCCGGACCGCCTCGGTTAAATGCCGGATCAAGACCACCCCAGCCTTTATTAATGCCGAAACCGGAGCCCCAATTGTTATTAAAGTCAAAATGCATGTTGATGTTTCCGCCGATATTCCGCCGATCTCCATTAAAATTCCAGACGGACCACTGGTTAAAATTCATCTGGAATGAACGAAGACGTTCCATGTCTTCCCATTTGCGATATTGGACCCAGGTAAACTGAGTGACATCATCTACCTGGCGTAAGAAACCCATATCATTAATTTCAAATCCGGGGCTAAATGCCATTCCACCGGTAGCCGCCCGGATATTGCCTGTATTTTTGGTTAAAATGGCTTTTACTGCATAACCGGAAAGGGAAGTTCGTAAAGGATCGTATTCCAGGTAATCGGCGTCAACCCGGTTATAATACCGGGCGGAACTCATTTGAGTTCCCTGAATAGCAGTTGTATCCGCTCGAACATTGCTGAAAGCGATAGCGCCCTGAAATCCATACTTCCGGTCTAAGAACTCGTGGTCAATATCAATACCGCCGGTATATGCCGCCTTATGCAGGTAATCTATGCCTGTATCATCCAGTTTTCGATTCACAGCCGTGAAAATCCCGCCGATACTTGTCTGACCGTCATTAAAATCCTGCTGAACCCGTGATAACCAGTAATTCGATAACGGTTCAATGACTCCAACCTGTCGTGAATCATCTTCATAAAAAACTTTTCCTGTTTCTTCACTTGTTACTGCTTCCATGACGCCTATGGACAATCCATTAGTTGTCTTTCCCGTTAATTTCGCTGCTCCCAAAATATTGGTTCTGTCAGGGTAGGAAGTCGTAATGACTTCTTTGTCATCATCCTCGGGTACCCAGCCCTGTGGACTTCTGCCGATTCTTCGGGAATAAAATAGATTATTAAACTGAGCATCACCATCGCCAAACCCCAAACTGAAACGTAGGATATTACCGCCTTCCATGAAAAAGGGACGATTCTCACGGAAATAGGTTTCAAATTCAGTCAGGTTGAAATCAGCAGGATCCGCTTCTACCTGTCCAAAGTCCGGATTAATTGTAGCATTAAATGTCAATCCTTTGGGACTACTGTATCGAATATCGGCGCCGACATTCGATAATAAATCGTAGTTCTTTTCATGAACCGGATTGACCAGGTTTTTTGACACATTAGCCTGTCCCGCTACAAAGGGAGCTATATAAACCGGATTCTTTACCGAAATATTCTGTAAACCCGTTAGCGCACCGTATTGCGAAACAAACCCTTCCTCTGAATGAGACCAGTAAGACCAGACCGACAATTCACTATTATGACGGGGTAATTCACGGTACATTTGAAATCCCCACTGCATATTACCGTTGGAAGTAAATCGCAACTCCCGGAACGGAATACGCCATTCGGCTGTCCACCCCTCATCATTGATATGTGATTTGCCTTCCCAAACCGCATTCCAATCATCGTCTGCATTGGTATCGTCAAAACGCCGCAAGTCGTGTTTCACACCCGCTGCGTTAATCCCGAATTCGAAGGCTGTCCGATTATCATTATAGCTGTCCAGGGATACATACATCCAGTCTGATTGCGAATAACTGTCCCGGCGCGTCAGAATCGCAATAATTTTATCCGGTTCAGGATCATGTGCTTTTGCGCCAACATATAAATAATCGGAATCATAAAACACACAAAATTCTGTCTTATAGGTCTCCGGCGATCCGTCGTTAGGATCACGCTGAATAAAATTTCCCTGCCAGTTCCCCGACTGCCAGATTGCTTCATCTAATTCCCCATCAATTATAATTTTCTGTTCTTTAATAAGAGAAGCAGACGTTTCCCGAAGCCGGAATGTATCCAGTTCCTCAATCGTTAGCTTTGCTTTTATGAAACACGGAATGAAAACCAACATTACAAATATGATCGCCCTTTTCAACAACCTAGCTCCCGTTTGTTTTACAAAATTTTAACATGTTATATTGACGACTCAATTCACAAAAAAGTTGTCCAATGGTGATAAAAAATTAGCGTAAAACAATAGTTTTTATATTACCGGTAAAAAATAATTTACTGCAACCTTCGTAAAAATCTGCTAAACTATTGATGTGAAAAATACAATTACTGGTCAAATTAACAGGGAAGAAAAATGAATTCAACTGAAGTGACATTGGGCATTGATATTGGCGGAACCAACACCCTATTTGGTCTGGTCGATCAAGAGGGCGATTGCCATCTTAGGGGTAAAATTTCAACTGAAGCAGATAAACCGGTTGAAGAAATGTTTAAACGCCTTTTTGCAAAATTTAAAGATACCATATCAAAATCTTCTCAATCTTTTACAATCAAAGGCGTTGGCATCGGTGCGCCTAATGCAAATCATTATACGGGAAAAATTGAAAATCCTCCGAATCTCAGCTGGAAAAGCATCGATCTGGTTGAATTAATAAACAATCATATAAATCTTCCCGTTGCGGTTACGAATGACGCAAATGCCGCCGCGCTGGGTGAATTGATGTTTGGCAATGCCAAAGGTATGCAGAATTTTATTGAAATAACCCTCGGTACCGGCTTAGGCAGCGGTATTGTTGTAAATGGTGAATTGGTTTATGGTCATGACGGATTTGCGGGAGAAATGGGACATGTTATTATCGAACGAAATGGACGACTCTGTGGCTGCGGCAGACACGGTTGCCTGGAAGCCTATGTTTCGGCAACCGGTATCACCCGCACAATCAAAGAGCTGTTATCCTCTTCAGACAAACCCAGCCTGCTGCGAAATATCCCTATCGACCGGTTAGATTCCAAAAAGATATATGATTCCGCTTTAGCTAACGATGAACTCGCACGGGAAGCTTTTGAAACAACCGGTCGATTATTAGGTGAAACTCTCGCAAATGCAGTCGCGTATTTCAGTCCCGAAGCGATTTTCCTATTTGGGGGATTAGCAGCAGCCGGCGATTATATCTTCAAACCGGCAAAAGAGCATATGGAAACCAATCTGCTGCATATTTTCAAGAATAAGGTCAAAATCCTACCGTCCGGACTGCCTATGGGAGAAGCGGCAATATTGGGCGCCAGCGCCCTGAGCTGGCATCAACTGTCAGCATAATCCGCCTGATTCTTACCAGTCGGGCAGAGATTTTCAACAATCTGTCATACTTTTACTATCAGAGACTTTCAGTATCAGGTCACTGAAAAGTTACTATACATTATCGGAGGTTTGGATTTATTTCCATGTAAATAATATTTTTCAAAAAAATATTAATTGAATTTGATATTGATTCATTATGTTATTGCCATTTTACAACTCATTTTACCTCTGTATTGCGTGATATATGTAATTAAAATAATAAATGGTTTTTTACTATAAATTGGCTTGATTTGTCAAAATACTTATTTAACTTTAGGCAACTTTTTGGGGATTTTTAAGACAAGAAAACATTATTTAAGGTCTTAATCGAACAAGGTCGCTTTTACAATAGTTTTTTAGAATTGGGACAACAATTGGAAGAAACCAGAAGCCCTCGCGTAAAAATCTGCTGTATCAATAGCCTAGAAGAATCAAGATTTGCTATAAGATGTGGCGCCTCCGCTCTGGGTTTTGTGTCTGAAATGCCAAGTGGTCCCGGAGTCATCTCATTAGACCTGATCGCTAATATTATTTCAAATGTTCCTTCGACAATAGGCACATTTCTCCTCACTTCCAAACAGACAATTAACGAGATTATTAAGCAGCATAATTATTGCCGTACAAACACAATCCAGATTGTTGACCGTCTTATTGAAGGAACCCACAAAGATTTAAAAAAAAACCTGCCCGGAATATCAATTGTTCAGGTTATTCATGTCACTTGTGAAGAATCTATTGATGAAGCGTTATCTATCGAAGACAACGTAGATGCAATTGTATTAGATTCCGGTAATCGACACGCAACAGTTAAAGAGCTTGGAGGTACAGGGCGTGCCCACAATTGGAATATAAGTAAAAAAATAAGAGCAGCGTTAAAGATTCCTATCTTTCTTGCCGGAGGCTTAACGCCTGAAAATATTGCCGCTGCAATTGATACAGTGCGACCGTTTGGCGTTGATGTATGCAGTGGTGTGAGAACAAATAGGCATCTGGATAAACAAAAATGTATAAAATTCTTTAAAAGAGCCTACCAGAATTGATGAATAATTGTAGTTTTTCAAATGATGCTGTAAAAGCAATTATATGGGACTATGATGGCACCATGGTCAATACGAAACAGAAGAATTACGTTGTTACTCAAAAAATAATACGCGACTTTTTAAAGAAAGAACCTTGTGAATTTTGGGCATTACAGTCCTACGATAATTATCTACACGCTATAGAAAAAATCACAAATTGGAGAGATTTATACAGCAATTGGTTCGGTCTGAAAATGCATGAGGTTGATCAGATTGGTAAAATGTGGACGCAATACCAACTCGAGGATGATACACCAACCTTATTATATCCCGGAATTGAACAAACAGTAAATAAGTTAAATAATTATCCTCAGGGCATTGTCTCGCAAAACTCAAAAATAAACATTATAAAACAGCTTCAGATGGATGATCTAAACAATGTATTCGAATGTATTATTGGTTTCGAAGAAGTACCCATCCAACAACAAAAACCTGCCCCGGATGGAATTCTATGTTGTATAGATAGATTGATGGACTCTCAAAAAGGTGTGGTTTTATTTATAGGTGACCATAAAACCGATATAGAATGCGCTAATAATGCAAATTTACATTTAATTAATAAGAATGTGCACATTCAAATTTTATCAGTTTTAATCACATATGGAGCGAATGTTAATCTTTCTGACTGGACTATAAAACCGAATTTTCTCATTACCAAACCGCAGGAATTACTTTCAAAAATTGAGGAAATAGGTATATAGAATGTCTTGTAACAAATCATTTTCATGTTTATTATGGAAGGAGGGTAATTAATGATATAACGAAGATTAAATTTTTAAATGTGGTGAGAAAATTTTAATTTTAAAAAAGGGGAACAACTATGGACTTTAAAAAACATTTAAGACTTTTGACGTTTTTAGTAATGTGTTTGTTGTTGACAACTTCTGTCTTAGGACAAGGTGTTACGACATCTGGTCTGAGCGGATTAGTAATGGATGAAAATGGCAAGCCTTTACAAGGTGCAAACGTTATTGCCACTCATGAGCCAAGCGGGACACTGTATGGCGCCGCTGTACGTGCGGAGGGCGCTTATACTATTCCCAACATGAGGATTGGAGGACCTTACTCCGTCAAAGTAACCTTTATCGGTTATAAAGAACTCACTGAAGAAGATGTATTATTAAGACTTGGACAGACAATGCGCCTCGACTTCCAGCTGACAAAAGAAGCCATTGATATGGAAGCCGTTGAAGTGATTGGTCAAAGGGATGAGATTATGAACAGTGATCGTAATGGTGCCGCAACTTTCGTTGGAGCCGATCAAGTCGCTCAGATGCCTTCAATCAAGCGCAGCACCAGGGACCTGACACGTTTAGATCCCAGAAGTGACGGTAATTTTAGTTTTGGAGGACGGAACTGGTTATATAACAATATATCCTTAGACGGCTCTTATTTTAATAACTCTTTTGGCCTGGACGATCCGGCGCCAGGCGGTCAAACAAACGCGGAACCCGTACCCTATGATGCTGTGGAACAGGTGCAGATATCTATTGCTCCATTCGATGTCCGTGAAAGTGGCTTTACCGGAGCCGGTATTAATACAGTTACCAAGAGCGGCACCAACCAGTTTAGAGGTTCGGTGTACAGCTTCATGCGCAATGAAAATTTAACCGGTAATAAAGTAAATGGAGAGGAAGTATCAGCTATCCCCGATCTTACTTATAATCAATCAGGATTTACTTTCAGCGGACCGATCATACAAAATAAAATTTTCTTCTTTGTTAACGCTGAACTTGAAAGAAGAGATGACCCCGGTTCACCTTTTGTTGCAGATCAGGATGGTACGGTCAAATTTGGCGAATCCCGCGTGGAAGCTGACGTTATGGACGCAATTCGTCAGAGAATGATGGACGTTTATGATTATGATACCGGCCCGTATGAAGACTATACACACGCAACAGATAACAACAAGCTGCTTGTCAAATTAGACTGGAATATTAGCCAGAATCATAAATTTACCTTTCGCTACAATCTGTTAGACGCGGTGCGTGACTTGCCACCGCATGGTTTTGTGCTTAGCTACAACAATACCGGACGCGGTCCTAATTCAAGCAGTTTACCTTTTGAAAATTCGGGCTATGCCATTAATAATGAATTGAATTCATATGCTGCGGAATTGAACAGCACTTTTGGCGGGAAAATGGCTAATAAATTGTTCTTCAGTTATAACCGCTTCAGAGATTTCCGCGATCCGTTCAGTGAAGATTTCCCAACAGTTGAAATCGGTGAAGATGGTGTAACTTACACGACCGTAGGTCATGAACCCTTCTCAATCCATAATATCCTGGATCAGGATGTATTACAGATAACAGATAATTTCAGTTACTTCATGGGCAAACATGTCTTTACTCTGGGTCTGAACTATGAACAATTCAAATTCTTCAATTCATTTAATATTTTCCGTCATGGTCTTTTTCAGCTGGACGCTTCCTGGGCAACATTCCTGGGTGGAACAACATTTAGTACTCTTGACGATTTTTTAGCTGCAACCGATCCAGCTTTGCCGGATTCCGAACGTGTAGATTTTCGGTCTATGGTCGGTACCGGACCATACAAAGGAGAAGAAATTGACTTCCGTCAATTTTCGGTTTATGCACAAGATGAATTTATGTTAACTCCGGCCCTGAATCTAAGCTATGGATTGCGGATTGATATTCCAATTTATAAAACCGAACCTGTTGAAAACTCCTTTTCAACAAGCCTGACATGCCTGGATGAAAATGACAAGTCTGAAACAGTTGATCAGGCAAAATTACCTGATTCGAAACCGTTATTTTCACCGCGCCTTGGTTTTAACTGGGATGTAACCGGCGATCGCTCTTTTCAACTTCGCGGAGGAACCGGAATATTCACCGGGCGCATGCCGTTCGTATGGTATGGTAATGTGATTTCAAACCCGGGCACAAACCCGAAGTTATATCCGGGAATTGCTGAAGCCGATTTACCTGACGATCACGAAACTGACGACGGAAAAGATCGTCTTGATGAAGGAAGATCTATTCTGCAACAATCTTTTGATTTGAATGCCATGGCTCCCGATTTCAAATTACCGCAGGTATGGACAACCGATTTCGCCGTTGACAAAAAATTACCCGGGAACATGCTTGGGACACTCGAATTAATATATGGAAAAGACATTAATGCCATTTATATGAGAAATGCGGATCTGGTTGAGCCAGTTGGCTATCTTGATGACGGGAGACCCTATTATGGCGCCAAGGATCTTGCTCATGAGTTGAATACAGCCTATCCCGGTGAAAACGCAGGCGTTTATGTCATCGATAATACCAATGAAGGTCATAACTTGACCATTACTGCTCAATTAAGAAAGTTCTTCAAAAACGGACTTGAAACCAGTTTTGCATACACTTATCTGAATGCGAAGAACAATCTGAAATCCACTGAGATAGCGAGTGTATTATGGCAAAGCCAGCCTGTTCAGGGCGACCCGAACACCCCCAATATCAGTTATTCGGAATTCGGAAACCCGCATCGATTCATCGGAACAGCGAATTATCGGCACCAGTGGTCTGATAAGATGGCTACGAGTTTCGGTCTGTTCATGGAAGTCGCACAAGGTAACAGATACATCTACTCCGGCGGAAACAGGTATTCCTTCATATACTCAGGTGATGTGAATGGTGATGGTTATGGTGGAAATGATCTTATCCATATCCCGGATGACGAAAGTGAAATCACCCTTCAGGATGTGACTGACAGTCAGGGTGCTGTTACTTATTCAGCCGCAGACCAGTGGTCGGATCTCGATGCATTTATCAAACAGGATGATTACTTAAGCAGCCACAGAGGTGAGATAGCCGAAAGAAACGGCGCACTTAACCCCTGGTTCAGTAATATTGACCTGCGGGTTCTTCAGGATTTCTATCTGAATGTTGGAGGACATAAACATACGTTTCAGTTCAGTTTCGACATCTTAAACTTTGGAAACCTGATTAATGACGGATGGGGCGTGAGAAAGATCGCCAGTTCGTCTGCTACTTCGCCTTTAACTCTCGTTGGCTGGGATGCCAATGATGAACCTGTCTTTAATTTCAATGGGCCGGAAAAGACCTTTATTGACGATCCGAGTATTTACTCTCGTTGGAGAGTCCAAATCGGTTTACGGTACATATTTTAATTGAGACATAAGATATGATGTAGTATGGGCCGGTGTGAAAACGCCGGCCTATATTATTCGGCAGTTTAAGATTTTATTGACCTCCATAGAAAAAATATGATTAACCATGATAAATCCGGATTTGACAACCTTTTCTTCGACTTAGATGGAACGATTTCAAATCCTAAAGAAGGTATCGTAAATTGCATTAATTATGCGGTTGATCGTATTGAAGGAAACCTGTTATCCCCCGAATCTTTGGAACAATATATAGGTCCCCCATTAGAAGAAATATTCTTTTCCGTTTTAAGCGTTCCGTCTGAAAAAAATATCAAACATGCTGTTCAATTATATAAAAAACAATATCACCGCGATGGCTGGAAACAGAATGTTTTATATAACGGAATCCATGATACATTAAGGAGATTAAACGAATCCGGTAAAGATTGCTATATTTGCACGACAAAAAGCACCAAAATTGCAAAATTAATAATCAAACATTTTACACTGCGACAGTATTTCAAAGAAGTTTTCGGTTGTGACGATAGCAGGAAAAAATCAGAAATTATATCTTCAATAATAGATAACTACTCCTTAGATAAACGAAAAACTGCAATAGTTGGTGACAGGTATATTGATATGCAAGCGGGAGTAAAAAATAATATATTTAGGTATAATAGACAAATAATGGTGGCTGAAATAGCGGTAATCGATTAATACTCAGCGAATTACAGAGAATTTTTATATATTAAGATAAAAATGGTTAAGAAAACATGTCCCAGATGTCACTCTAGACAGACAAAAA
>JADHWC010000067.1 GCA_016783665.1 Fidelibacterota bacterium
TTTATTTTATCCAATTGGATGCGCAAAACAGACATTTGACCCAAAAAGTATTATTAATAAAGTAAGTTATGAAAAAAACACATTTAGCAATTACCTGGCTGCTGCTGATTACTGTGCTGTTCGGCGGTGCGGACCATTTGCTGATTTCGGAAATTGTCCTGCAGCCCAGCACCAGCGAATATTTTGTCATCTACAATCCCACAGATAATTCAATTGATTTGACGGATTATTACATCACCGATGCCACTGACCCCGCCAATCAACTGTATTATTACAATCTTCCGACAGCTGCAAATTACCGGAGCACCTCATCGAGAGATTTTACGGCACGTTTCCCTGCGGGCAGCAGCATAGATGCCAAATCATCACTGGTAGTGTGTATTCCTCCAAAAGCCAGTTTCACAGGCACGCATGTCGTGACGCCGGATTTGTCCATTAAAGAGGATTTTCTGCCTGCGATTGATGGTCAGAGTACCATTGGCGGCGCGCCTTATTATCTCGACAACACTGCGGAAACACTAGTTCTGTTTAAATGGGACGGCTCGGCCAGTACTGTACAGGATGTGGATTACATTCTCTGGGGCAGTAATGACTATGCTGTTGATAAATCCGGAATTTCCACCTATCAAAATGATACACCGGCAGCTCAGCAGAAGTTTGCACCGATACACGTGGACGGGCAGAAACTGAAGCGGGTTGCGGAAGAGGGCAGCGAGACTCAATCCGGCGGCAACGGTATCACCGGTCATGATGAGACCAGTGAAAATCTCGATGAAACCTGGGCAGTAGTATCGATTTCCAATACAAAACCCAAAATCTCCGGTGTGACGATAAGTCCGGCGTCGCCTGTAATCGGTGATGCGGTCACAGTATCAGCAACAGTGGCAGACGACAGTCTCGTAGTGGCAGTCAACCTGGTGACCATTTTTCAAAGCGTCCGGGCAACGCAGGCGATGATCCTGGGTGCGAATGATATCTTTTCGGTGACGGTTGGTCCTTTTAATACCGCGGCTACATTGGATTATTACATCGTTGCTGAAGACGTGACCGGACTGAAAGATTCCACGTTGATAAATTCTGTTGACATTCAGGAACCACCTGAAGTGATTACGATTCGGACAATCCGGGATAATTGGAACAGCTGGAACGGGGAAACGGTAACGCTGAATGGCGTGGTGTCCATAGGTTCCAATGTCCTGCGTACCGACCGGACTTCGGCTTATATGCAGGACCAGTCGGGCTCCGGACTGAATCTTTTTGATTACAATATCACAGACCTGATGCAAGGCGATTCTATTGAAATTACCGGCACGCTGGAAGAATATCAGGGCGTCATCGAGTTGACCGGCTGGGGCTCAAGTTACACCGTAATCGCAATTTCGAAACCTATCCCGGCTGTCCAGGAAATTTCAATTGCTGCGTTGAATGATGCACCGACTTACTGGGAAGGTAGCTATTTTCAGATTAGCGGAACTGTTGCCGAGCGTGCAGATAATATAGGCGGTGGTTCGAACATTATCATAGAAGACGTGACCGGCAGAACAACGGTTCGGATCTGGAATTCCACAAACGCCCTGTTTAATAGCCTTGAAGTATTGGTTAATGAGGAATTAGACGGCTTATTACAACCCGGAAATATGGTTTCAGTTAAAGGTGTAGGAAGTATTTATAACAATTCTCCGCAGGTTTTATTGGGATATGCCGAAGATGTGGAATACTACGTATCCGGTGAGCCGGGGAATGAAAAAACGAAACTATCTGTGGCGCCATATCCTTTTGTACCACAATTAGGGGAAGTTATTAAATACAGTTATGAATACCCGTCTAATTGCCGGGTAATCCTGCGGGTTTACGATATGTCGGGGAGATTTATTACCACACTCGAAGACGGCTATTATGCACTATCATGGCATAAGGAAAATGTCTGGGACGGGCGTAATGAGCTCAATGAGCTGGTCGCACCTGGCAATTACCTGTTCCATTTGCAAACCACTAATCGCACGACCGGCAAGACCCGTGCGGATATTGTTCCCGTTGTAGTAGGAGTAAAATTCTGATGAAGTATATAAAAACTTTCATAGTTAGTCTGTTGCTCGTCCTGACTTTAATACCGCTAAGGGCTCAGGTTTTTACTCAGATCAATGAAATAGCGGCGCCGATCAGCGCTACAGGTTCATCAAGCATGGCAACAGCCGCCGACGCCTGGGCACTGCTGGTTAACCCTGCCGGGTTGAGCCGGCTTGAAGGGATTGAGGTTGTGAGTGGGTTTTATAAACCATATGGATTGTCTTTTTATTCCAGCCAGATAGGCATCCTGGCAGTTCCGTTAGGAAAACTGGGAACTGTCGCCATCGGTTATCAGGGCAGTTCCAGCGACTATTCCGGCAATTCACTTACCAGCGAATCGGCGTACAGCATTTCTCACGGATTCTATCTTCAAAAAGATATAATTTCAACACTCTCTATCGGTTATTCAGTGAATCTTTACCAAATCGATTATGGTCAATCGGCGGGTCCATCGGGTGATGGAAGCGATGGGATTGGCCTGGGAAACGGACACGGCTTTGGAATTGATCTGGGAATTCAGGGCAGTTTGCATGAGCGCAGCTGGATCGGGCTTTTTGCGAAAAATGTAAACAGTCCGGAAATGGGCAGCGCTCTATCGAGTTCACGGCTGCCACGCAGTCTGGCGGTCGGTTTTGGGTACGAGCCTTATTACGGATTGAAAACAAATTTTCTGATTTTCCAGGCTATTGGCGGACATAAAACCCAATACAGAGCCGGGATCGAATACCGGGTAATGCCCTGGTTGATTATGCGCACCGGCGTCAATACGGAACCAAATCGCATCGGCTTCGGTTTCGGAGTCAATAAATGGGGTCTGCTGATGGATTATGCCTTTGTCAGCCATCCGGTGCTTCCGGAAACTCATCAATTCAGCCTGGGATATTCATTCAAAAAGAGATGAAGACGATAAATAAATTACACTGTTCATCAAAGAGGCGTTGTATAACGGTCGGTTTATTGATTGGTTTACTGGTTTTCAGTAATGCTTTCGGACAATTGGGAACAAGTCTGAAAATCGACCTGAATACCGCAACTCAAGCCGAAATTGCTGTATTACCGTTAACCCAAAAACAGCAAAGTGATATACTTAATTGGCTGGAATATATAGGTCCTTTCGAAAGCATTTATGATCTTCGAAAGATTGAAAGTATCGATTATGATACTTTCCTGAGATTGAAAGAGCTGGTTCAACTTTCACCCCTGTTTCTGGCGGAATCGCAGAAAAGGGTGGAGGATAATTATTATAAGGTTGAGCGATGGATTTCCGACGACGGCGCCAGTGAAAATTTCGTCAATAACTGGATCGATATGCTGTCTAATCCTGTAAATGTCAATATATTGAGTTTTTTTGAGCTTCTCAATCTTGCCGGTTTATCGCCGATTGATGCTCTAGCTGTCGTAAAACGGCAGCAAGTTGGTAATATTAAAAATCGCCGGGATTTACGGAGTACGGACAATTTATCCTATTACGGCTTCTCAAACTTGGAGGATTTTATCCGCTATGATGATGACGATGTCACGCATACCTTCGGCGGCAGTTTTTCTTCGGTGGTTAAAAATATTACCCTGAGTCAGACTCCCAGCGATGACGCCAGTTCCTATTCGGATTTTATTCGGTTGGATCATCCACTTGATGTTTATTATAAATTGCGATTGCACTGGGGAACAAAATACCAGTTGGAAGGTTCCTATCTGCGCAATATGGGTGAGCAGACAATATATTTTGGTGACACAAAAATTCCACGGTTTAAGGCGTTTTTCGAAGCCAATTCCATTGACGCCGGGATTGTTAAATTTAACAAGATTATAGTTGGCGATTATATAGCTTCATTTGGTCAGGGAGTGGCTTTCGAAACGACAGATTTCTTTCTGCCGCGCAAGACCGGTTTTGCCTGGCGGAAGCGGTTGAATGGAATAAGCGGCAACACTTCCCGAACGACTCAATACGGATTAAAAGGTGCTGCAGTAGAAGCCCAGTCCGGAAATGTTATCGGCACAGGTTTTTTCTCCTATAATTCACGTGACGCCGTTGTCAATGACGATAGTTCCTTTTCGACACTGATAACCATGTATCCCCGATTGGATCATGGTCTCTATGACAGCATTTCTATGTCCATTACAAATTCCGTTAAGGAGATGCTCCTGGGCGGAAACCTGAAATATTCTTTCATTCCGGCGACTTATGTTGGTTTGACATTATATCAGAGCATGTACGACCGCCCGTTGGATCTCCAGGTTAAAGAGAGTTTGCTGGCAGATAACTATGTGGGTAAATATTTAACACAAATCGGTAATTCAGCCGACACGGAGATCGAAGCATCCTATCAGTCTTCGAATACATCTGAGCTATGGTCGGGCGCTAAATCTGTCCGCCGTGTTTACGGATTCGAGTTTATGACTGTCATTAATAACATCACTCTTCAGGGAGAATATGCGGAGCTGGATCGTAATCTGAAATTGATCGATCGTCATGATGATCCCAGCGCTCTGGTACTTTCCGGATATATTCAGTTTGGCAATTTTAATTTTCTGCTGCTATATCGTGACTACGATCTGGGATTCGATAATCCCTATCAGCGCTCCTTTAGTAATTATCACAGATTTAAAGGAACCATCTACGAGGATATATTTTATCTGAAAGACCCGATAGCCGGTTATCTCTATTCAGCCACAGCTCAACCTCAGGCGGAAAGAGGGCTGTACTATTCCACGCGGTATCAAATTCACCGAACTCTGGTAATAACCACTGAACATGATATCTGGACCCGGGTTGCGGATAATGCCCAATACAATCGTCTGGTCTTTAATATGGAATACCGTCCGGTGTTTAAGTATCGCTTTAAAATTCGACAGAAGTGGCAGCACCGGGACAAAACCAATACGCTGTCACCGGTATTTTACCAGGCTAATGAGACCCGTCTGGAAGCCATCGTCAGGATGTCCAGATATAACCAGATTCGGGTTTTGTATTCACTTGGATTTACGGAATTTACTCCTCGTTCGCGACTGGTGACAAATGCCGAAACGGGCGGTGTTTCTTATGTTGGCAATGCCGGGATGCCCAGCAATGCTCTGGGAGTGACGATCACCCATAATGTCAATGAGCGTATCAAGATTATCGGTTCATTAATGACTTATGAGGGATTTTTGTGGAATTTTGAAGACACTGACTTCCGCATATTTAATACCGATACCCGGGCTCTTCACGGTTGGTTGACGGTTTTTTCGAGATTGTCCCGAAACATTTCCGTCCGGTTAAAATATAGTTTCGATTTGCACGATCCGATGACAAATATTGTTGGCAGCAGTGTAGATATTGGCGCAGAAGATTCTAATCCGGCTATTGATGAAATTTATTATGAAAAGTTTTTCTCTGATTTTAGACTTCAATTTGATTATAGGTTTTAAATGAAACAGCGACTCCTTATTTCAGGAATTTTTCTTTTATTATTTTCAACGGTAAAAGGACAAATTTATTTTAGTCCTCTTATTTGTGATCTTCCGGCGATGACGGAAGTTAGGCAAGTGAGTCTGGGATTTACCGGTTGGGGCAGTAGCGGAAGCGCATCCGCACTATTCTTCAATCCAGCCCAAATTGGATTGACCGGGAATAAAATAACTGTTTATGGTGGATTTACCGGAGCCTTTGTTAAAGAAAAACGCTCTTTTCCGGTGCAGGATAGTTTTGGCGATTTTCTGGCTGATAACTACTATGTTGTTAACAGCAATTCATTTCCCGGTTTTCAAGCCGGCATAAATTACCGTCTTTTCCCAAAACTGACTTTTGCGCTGGCTTATCAACATGCCACTGAACGGGATTTCCGATATGAGGAAGAGGTCAGGGGCTCTGTATTCGGGCAATACAATCGTGATCCTCTAGTCGGATTTCACCGTATAAGCAGCACAGGAACGACATCGAATTTATCCTTTGGCGCCGCCTGCCGTCTGTTTAAACCGATTTGGCTGGGAGCCTCAATGCAGCTTGTCCTGCCCGGTGATTTTCAGGATAAATACGAAATCCAGGTAATTCATGAAAGCGCTAACCTGGCGTCGGAGCAGACAATATCATATCAGGCTGAACCGCAAGTTGATCCAGGAGTTATCGCCAATCTGGGATTGACGATTGATCTGACTAAACATTTAAGTATTGCAGCGTCTTATCGATTTTCAAACAAAACTACAATACAAAATAGTTTAATATATTTGTTAAATGACTCAACTGCTCAATTACCTGTATTTTTTATTGATTCAAAAAAGGAAATCAATGAAGTAGAGTATAAAAATCCTTCTGAATTACGTATTGGAATTAAATATCAACCTGTAAATATTATTAAAACTTCCTTTTTTGTCGAGGCGGTTTATCAACCTTGGACGACATTTAAAAATGATTATGAATGGATGGATGAAGGATTTATCTCGGGGTTTCCCCTTCACCTTTTTAGTTCAAAGTTCAAATTCAACGATGTCTGGAAAGTTCATATCGGCGTAGAACATCGCTTTTTCTCCGGCGTTCCATTCAGAATGGGGTTTTATTTCGATCCCAGTCCGATCGATCCCGGCATGGATCGCAATTGGTTTACCGCCGGTACCGGATATCAGTGGAATAAACTGACGTTGGAAGTTGCCGGGGCTTTCACAAATAATGAATATCAGTACCCGGATATCTTTCCGATAACAGGCGAAGAGCGGATTGAAAACGACACCGTGCGCAACGGATATTTAGTTGGTATGCTAACCTTGAAATACAGTTTTTAATACATGAAACACCGATTTCCAATAATTGTCCTGTTTTTGGCGATAACAGTTCTCCAATCTATTTTAATTGGAGCGAACTCCGCCGAATTTCCGGACGATGAGTTTTTAAAAGTAGTGACTATTTTTACTAATGATATCCATGGCGGAATTGACCGGAGTGAAGCCAGCTTCATAAACCCGGATTTTCCTCCGATGCTTGGAGGCGGGGCAGTCGCAGGTCGTTATATAATGCAAAAACGTCAGGAAGCAAAAGAGAACGGCTGGGGTTTTTTACTAATTGATGCGGGAGATTTCTACCAGGGAACGCCATTGGGAACACTCTCCGAAGGAGAAGCGGTTATCGAATATATGAATACCGTTCAATATGATGTGTTAACAGTTGGAAATCACGAATTTGATAACGGATGGAAAAATCTGAAAAGATTATCGGAGATAGCTGAATTTCCGTTTCTTGCGGCTAATCTATATCGTCTATCAACAGGAGAATTAGCAGAATTTGTGCAGCCCTATATCATTAAAGAATATCAAGGAATAAAAATCGGTATTATCGGAGCAACTCTATCATCGACGCCGAGCATGAGTTTTCCGGAGCATGTTGAAGATATGAATTTTAAAACGGAGATTGAAGCTCTTGAAAAATATTTGCCGGAAGTAAAGGCGCAAGGTGTTTATACGGTTATTTTTCTCACTCATGCCTGGCTGGCATACGATCCGGAAATCGGCTACCGGGATATGATGAAAAAATTGTCCGAAGGTGGGCCCATAACAAACACCAGCGCTCAGGAAATCGCTCACCATGTTCCGGGAATAGATATAATATTTTCCGGTCACCTGCATAAAGGATTTTATGAACCCTGGGAAGATCCTGTCAATCACACCCTGATTTTTCAAAATTATGCAAATGGCAGTAATCTTGGTCATGTGAATTTTTATATACATCGTAAAACCGGTACGTTAGCCGGCTATGATTTTGTAAACGACGCCGGCGCGATATTTACGTTGTTTGAAGATGATTTTTTACCGGATACAAATATTGCGAAAAAGATTGATTACTGGGTACAAAAAGCCGAAGCCGGTTTTGACGAGGTTATTGGGTCGGCAACCGCTCCGATAAGTCGCTCCGGCAGCGGTGAATCTCCAATGGGTAATCTTACAGTCGATGCCATGAGAATTAGCGCAAATGCAGATATTGCGTTTTCGAATTATGGTGGAGTTCGTGCAGATATTTCGGCAGGACCAATTACACCCCGACGTATCTTTTCCGTTATGCCTTTTGGTAATCGAATTGTCGCTGTTAAAGTAAGGGGCAGTTTTCTGAAAGCGCTTGTAGAAGACCGCGTTTCCGGTACAAGCAGAGGAATGCTGGTATCCGGCACTGAAATTGTGATCGACCGCTCCAAACCCGATGGCTCAAGGCTTGTATCATTTAAGATTAATGGTGAAATGATCGAAGCTGATCGATATTATACGTTGGCGATATCCGACTATCTGGCGGAAGGCAATTCAGGCTATGATCGATTAACAACGATTTCGCCTGATCAGATAAATTATACCGGGATTTTGTTCCGGCAGGCGATAATTGATTATATCAAGCGGAATTCGCCAATCATTCCACACGTTGATGGTCGTTGGAAAGATAATAAATAACCGGTTTAAATTAATCCTATGAAATTTCGATTACTAAAGATTTATTTTACGTTTCTTCTGGTTGTCCCGGCTATTTTAATGGCTCAGGACCGGATAAAATATTTTCATACATACAATGATTTCATTAAGGGATTGGATGTAAATCCTGCTAAAGTAATCGGAACATCATTCTATCGTGGTAAATATGTATCTAATCGCGTTTCGGTTCTTGATCACATTAATGCCGGCGGAAATTTACTGACAAAGACAATGTTCTACTATAATCAATCCGGAAATCTGATTGTGATAGATGTTTACAATCCTAATTCGATATTAATTTCCAGGACATCCTATCTTTCGGATGATATCCAGGCCCAAATGGTAGAAAAAATACAAGGAATTGACTGGTTTCCAACCCAGAAGGATTATTTTACCGTTACACACTTTGATTCTTTAAGAAAACCGTTTTTATACAATGTGAAAGCATCCAGCGGAGAAGATATTGGACGCCTTGAATTGAGATATAATGACAAAGGCGACTTGAATATGGAAATCTGGATCAGGAGCCGGGATAATAAAGTAATTGAATTAACGGAATTTACTTTTGATTATATCAATTCGGTACAGCACATTGTCCAATATGATAGTACAGGTGATGAAGTCAGTAAGGTTTCGGTAAGAATTCCCGTCACTGAAGCAGATTCAACTTTCGGGCAATAGTGTCTGCTTGATTTATTAACGGCGTACCGGGATCAGCATTTTTCCAGAGCTTATGAAAATGCGAAATATACGCTTTGGCTTCAGACTCTTTGCCGATTTTTGTATAAAATTCAGCTGCATATATTAATGCCTTCGGGCAATTCGGGTTAACTTTAATAATTTTCCGCAAACCATTGAGGGCAGTTGTATAATTGCCCGCTTTCCCTTCGGAAATATATTGTTTCAATCGCAGATCGACAGCCCACAATGTATCACTAAATGTATCTGCCGCCAGTTTAAATTGCTCAGCGGCTTCATCAAAAAGACCGGTCTTGAAGTTCAATTCTCCTTCAATTGAAGCCTTTTTTACCAATTTAGTTCGATCAATTTTATCTTGATTTTCCAATTCGGATTTATACCAGGCAAGAATATTAAGAACATGATCAAATTCCATTTTTTCAATGTTAATAATTGCGTCGGAATATGAATAGTCGTCTCCCGGATTAATGCTTTTAACATAATTAATCACGGTTTCCATCCGGTCGATTTGGTTCGATTCCTTGTATAGATTGAAACGCGCTAATGCAATCCGGGTTAATGAATAGTCTGAAGAATAAAAATTGTCGGCGGCAGATAAAATATTCAAGGCTTTTTGGTATTGACCGAGTTTTTTATAAGCATCCGCAATCCTGATATAAATCATTAAACCGATATATTCGTTTTCTGTTAGTTCATCCTGCCGGTTTTCGATGATATATTCCAGCATGTGAATTGCTTCATAATACCGACCGATTGCTATATATATTTCCGCCAGGCTGTCATATGGATTTAACTGACTCGCGGCATATCGCTTATATTTTTCGAGATAATCTATAGATTCCTTAAATAATCCCTCTTTCGCATATAGATATCCTAAGTCATTATATGCAACTATATAATTGGGATTGTGTCTTAAAATATCCTGATATATTTTACGTGCGCCTTCAAAGTCAAGATTTTTCCATTTATTCTGGGCATTAATAACGCGCACTTCGAAATTGTCCGAATAGAATCTTAAAAGTGAATCTAAGCTAGCCGTTTCAAGTTTTTTATCGTCATGATAGATTGCCCAATAATACTTTATAATCAGTCCTTCGACTTCTGATATTTTTGGCGTAAGCTGTAATGCTTTTTCAAAGTAATATTTTCCGCTATCCTCCGCGCCGAAGTGATAATAAGCCAATGCAGACCGGAAAGCTGCCATCGCAAAGTTCGAATCTGCTTGCAATGCGCTAATATAACTTCTCAAGGCATTTTTGTAGTATAATTGTAGTCGGAATTCTTCGCCTTTTTTATAATAATTCAGAGCTTCAACTGAATCGGACGTGACATAGTCTCGTTTTCCGCATTGACATAGCGCAGACAGCAAGAATACAAAGATTATTAAGATCTGTAAATTTTTCATATGACTTCTATTCAACTTCATTTATTCGCTTGTTGTAAATATACTAAATTTCAAGTAACTAAGAAAATCATCTTTATTCACAAAACACTTCTTATGATTGTCTTTTTGTAAAAATGTTGTCATTTTAAATGAGGTAAAACTATTTCCCTTGGTGTAAAATTCATCTAAATTATATTGTTCACAAAGGAATTTTCAATGAAATCAATCAAACAGATCATTATTGCACATTATTCATTGCCACCGGTTGTGGGAGGAGTTGAAAATATCATTGGTCCCCAGGCGGAAATGTTTGCAAAACAGGATTACCTGGTTACGTTGCTGTCCGGCGAGGGAAATATTGAAGGGAAAAATATAAAAACAAGTAATATTACTGATTTGAACCCCAATAGTCCTCATATTCGGTCAATTCAACGCATCTTGCGTTTAGGTTCGTTACCTGAAAATTATGAATTCCGTCTCCAGAATCTTCAAAAAAAGATTGAAACCCAGGTAGGTGATATAAATACAATTATAATCCATAACATTATGACAATGCCGTTTAATCTGACTGCAACGGAGGCATTCTGGAACTATATTGAAAAAAATCCCGATAAAAAATTCTACCTATGGACTCATGATCTGGCATGGTTAATGGAAGATCATAAAAATAATTTGTATAATCGTCGTCCATGGACACTACTGAAATCGGCGCTACCAAACGTTCAATATATTACCATTTCTGAATTCAGGAGACGTCAGATGGCGGAATTGCTGAATATTCCCCGCAAGAAAATTACGGTTATACCAAATGTGTTAAAATATCAGGATTTTCTTAGCTTCCATGATGTAACTACACAGATTATATCTCATTTGAAACTCTTTTACCGATATCCCTTTGTGTTGATTCCAGCCCGGCAATTACCCCGGAAAAATATCGAGCGAAGTATTCGGATTATTTCCAATCTCAGGCAAGACTTTCCTGAAATACTTGGAATAATAACAGGTAAACCGGAGATGGAGAACGGAGGGTTAACGTCGTATTCTCAATATTTGGTAGATTTAGTACGCGAATATGATCTTGAAAAAAGTGTCATATTTTTAAGTGATATTTTTGCCGAGCTTAGTATCTCTGAGGCAAAAAACAGGGAAGTTGTACATGATCTTTATTTTGTAGCGCATCTGGTTTTATATCTTAGTCTCGATGAGGGTTTTGGACTACCTATACTGGAAGCCGGTGCGGCACGAACACCAATTGCTGTCACACAAATTCCTGTATTCAGGGAAGTTGCTAAGGATGGAGTTTTATATTTACCAACCGATGAAAGCCCGGAGTTTAATGCCAACCGGTTGATGAAGTTCTTGAAAGAGAATCTCTCTAAAAGTGATTTATTATTTAAACGGGTTTTTAGTCGCTATAACTGGCAAACCTACTGGCAGGATTATCTGAAGTCAATTTTAGAAGAATAGCGTAGAGGGAAACCAGGCAGAGTCCCGATTTTATCGATTAAATAAGCCGTTTATTTGTAAATGCTTTTCCGGAATGAGATTTCAGATATTATTCAAAATCGAGGGCTTTCGATTTGATTTTGAATGCACAATAGAATTCGATATGCCAGGGTATAAATTTAGAACTGTGTTTGCATTTACCGCTATTGTGATATTGCAGACGTTGTTTGAGATCGGAAGAATAACCGATGTATGTTTGATCGGGGTGATTAACGCTTCTTAATATATAAACATAAAACATGATAGT
>JADHWC010000068.1 GCA_016783665.1 Fidelibacterota bacterium
AAACTGCCCGGGTAAACACTGTCGGGCTATTTCAGGGACTTCAATCTTGGCAAGAAATATCTGATCAGCGACTTTCTGATTAGACTGAACGGTTCCTATAGTGACACATTTCATTATTAAAATGGTAATTTATTTATTTGTCTTCCGCTTGTTCTTCCTTTATAGGAATGTCTTCTTCGGAAGCTTCCTCTTCTAAATCCTTCTGTTCCTGGGATGTTGAATCCGGCGGCGGAGCATTCAAAGACAGTAAAATATCATCGAGTGTACTGTAAGCAGATTGTGCGAAATTGATATTATCACTCTCAGGATATTGATTGATAAATGTATCGTACCATTTTATCGCATTATCGAGATCATAATATTTGTGATGATAGATCCAGGCAATACTCAACACGCTTTTTTCGGCGTAATATGTTTTGGGATATTGCGTATATATGGAATTAAAAACAGCTATCGATGAATCAACATTGACCTCAAATAACTTTTCACCATCCAAAAATAATTGACGCGCTATTATTTCCTTAGAGGGTATTACGCTTTCGCGTTTTTCAATAAACGCTAAGTACGGCGAATCCGGATATAGCAACCTGAGTGAATCCAGATATGCACAGGACTTTATTGAATCTCCCTCATCATTGAACATATAATAAAGTGCGTATAATGTCTTATCCCGAAACATGTTAAAATATTTGGATTTATTAATTTTATTAAAATATGTAACAGCGCTATCAACCTGTTCAAAGTTAAAATAATAGAGTTCGGCTATTTCATAAAGCGATTTATGGTAATCATTATACACTGCTGAAGTATCGATGTTTTTCAGTCGCTCTTCTTCTTGAAGCTCGATAGCTTTTTTCAAATCTTCCGGACGCGCATCATCTTCTATAGAGACTTGTGTACTATCAATGATACCTCTTAGAGATCGATCAAAAGGTTCTACTATCTCCCACGCCTTCTTAAGTTGCTTTTGAATAATGAAAAACCGTTTGATCTCCGAAGCTTTATTCTGAGCATCAAATGCGTACCTGGAATTCTTATCTTCACGGTTGACCTGTGCAAACTGTTTCTCGGCTTTTTCATAGTCATGAAAATGGATCATATTTAAAATACCCAACTGATAATAAGCCTCCGCTGAAATAGGTTTTCCTGAGTATTTTTCGGTAATTTGACTAAAGCGTAATGATGCCGCTTCAAAATCGCCTTCGGCAATATAAAGTAATCCTAATTGGTATTCGAGATCACCCCAGATGTTTTCATTGCTAATATTATTAAGTTTGGTATTGATCAGTTCCCGTGCTTCATCAAACTTGCCCGATTCACGGTAAATACGGGCGAGCAGAATCTGCATCCGGTCTTTTAATTCATTGGTGGGAGAATATTTACTTACATTCTTCAGGTTATCGATTGCAAGGTCTATCTGGTTCTTTAACAGATGAATCTCTGCAATATTAAATTGAGCCTGGGCGGCTATCGGCAGATCGCGTCCGGTCTTAGTCGTTTGTCCGTAATATTGCAGCGCAGAATCAAGGACATTCGAGGATTGATAGAGCTCTGCAATTGCATAAAATATTTCTGCTTTCATCTCAGGATTCTTTACCCGTTGTACTGATCGATTTAACTGGTGTAAAGCCAGCTCTTTCTCACCAAGTTTCCAGAGACAACGTCCGTACCATATCTCTGCTTGCGGACGTAATTCACTGGCAGGATATTTTGCAAAATATTCTTCAAAATTTCTTTTGGCAACCGAAAAGTCCATTTTATAATAATTTGACATCGCTATTATATACGATGCATTATCTGTCCAGCGGCTATCGGGATAATTGGCAAGCACTTTATTCGCTTTTTCTATCGCGCTGTTGAATTTTTTCCGTACACCAACGGAAATTCTTCCATCCTCGGTATTTTCAAGTTCCTTTATGCCTTCTTTAAAATATTGCTCGGCGTTATAAAAGGTATTAAAATATGCGCAGCGATGCGAGAATAGGATAAATAAACCAATAATTAAGGTTATTGAAATATTTTCAAGCGTTTTCAACAAAATTTTCACAATCTAATTTGTTAACGAACCGTTTGCTGATTATTAGATATAATCTCTTTTAAATCTTCAACGAATAAAGGTAAAATATCTCCCGAAAGACCTTCAAAACGAAGATTAACAATGTCACTGATTGCCGTTTGATTGGGATTAATTTCAATCAGGTAGGAACCATTCTGTTTTGCATAGCGGGGTAAATCAGAAGCGGGAGCAACCTGCGCTGAAGTGCCAACTGATAAAAAGACTGCGGACCGAATCGCCGCTTGATAAGCTTTCTCTATACTTTCTTCTGGTAATTGTTCTCCAAACCAAACCACATTGGGACGGATCAATCCACCGCAGAAACAGTGTGGGATATGATTGGAATTATGCCGGTAGATCTCGTCAAATTCTTCATGAGTAAATTGCTGATTGCAATTGATACAATAATTCTCCATGATATTGCCATGAAGTTCTATGACCTCTGTGCTGCCGGCACGCTGATGTAAGCCGTCAACGTTCTGGGTTATCAGGCTGAAATCTTCTGTCAAATCCTGAAGTTCTCTAAGGGCATAATGACCCGGATTGGGATTAGATTTATCGATAATTTCACGCCGGTGTTGATACCATTCCGAGACGATAGCGGTATTGTTATAAAAAGCTTCGAAGCTGGCAAGCTCCTGTGGTGATAATTTCGTCCAAAGACCTTCTTCGCCTCGAAATGTCGGTATTCCACTTTCAGCGGATACACCTGCCCCGGTTAAAACAGCTATCCGCTTCGCATTTTTTACTCGCTGAATTGCCTCATCATTTTTCAGGATATTCATTCAGTGGTACTTTCTAATAATGCTTTAATCATCAAATTATGCGCCTAATTTATAGTCTTTTACCCCTCAAACCAATGAATTAATCCATCTTCAAAAGGGTTTATGAGCGCCTCATGTTTGGGAATGATCCGTATTGTGTACCCGTTCAATCCACTATCCCAATTATTGATCGAACCTTTATATTTGAATTTGTTCGATCCCATTTCCGCTTCTAATATCATTGAAACCAATTTCCCGTCAACAATTTTACCGTTGCTATCGACTTTTCCACAATAGATTTGCAACTCAACATCATGGGGACTAATTCCATCCAAGAAAATAACAGTCGTTATTTCCAAGCCGCTTTTTACAGAAAGTTGCTTAGTAGAGCTGGTTTCTATTTTTAAAAACCTGATTGAATTCCAGTTATCTCGCATATGTTTTTTCCAGTGAGCCAATTCTTTTGAAATTGTAAAGGAATTGTTACGCATCAGATACGCCCGTTCCGCAGCGGGGAAATAAAACTGTTCAGTATAGTCTCTCAGCATCCTGTTTGTATTATATATCGGACAAATGTTAACGATTGAATCTTTAATGCGTCGAATCCAATCTCTGGGAAGTCCGTCCGTATCCCGGTAATAGAATGTCGGAATAATTTCTTTTTCAAGGACATTATAGAGCTGCTTTGCTTCCTGTTCATCCCAATAATCGAAATTATCGTACACTTCACGGTTTCCGATAGCCCAACCGATCCCGGGATGATATATCTCATCCCACCACCCATCAAGAGTACTGAAATTCAATCCGCCATTGACCGCTGCTTTCATTCCGCTGGTCCCACATGCTTCCAGTTCCCGGCGTGGATTGTTTAACCAGAGATCACATCCCTGAACAAGATAGCGTGCTACGTTTATATCATAATTTTCAATAAACACTACGGATTGATAAAATCGTTCCTCATGGGAAAGTTTTAATATTTCCTGGATAATTTTTTTACCTTCGTCGTCCTGAGGATGAGCTTTCCCGGCAATTATGATCTGAATTGGACGGTCTTTATCACTAAGAATCTTTTCTAATCGATCAGGATCGCTGAATATCAGAGACGCCCGTTTGTAAGTAGCAAACCTGCGTGCAAAACCAATTGTCAACGCCTCGGTGTTGAGCACACTTTTAACTCTGGCAATCTCATGTGTTGGTTTACCAAGATCCTTATACTGTTGCACAAGACTCCGGCGAACAAATCCAACCAGTCGCTCTCTCCTTCGCTCATGAGTTCTCCATAGTTCGCCATCCGGTATCTGATACACATTCTTCCAGATGTCTTTTCCTGTTGGTTTACTCAGCCATTCAGGACCAAGATAACGATTAAATAAATTTCCCATTTCTCCCGATATCCATGATGCATGATGAACACCGTTAGTGACACTGCTGATAGGAATTTCTTCTGTTAGAATTTCCGGCCAAAGTGATTTCCACATTTTACGGGCAATTTCTCCGTGAAGCTTACTAACGGCATTTGATTTAAAAGATAGTTTCAGAGCAAGAATCGCCAACGAAAATTCTTCTTTTAAATCCTTCGGGTCTTTTCGTCCCAGGGCAAGTAATTCATTGATTGAAATACCAACGTCTTTACAATAATCCTTAAAATATTTCCCGATAAGTTCCGGTCCAAACAGATCGATCCCTGCTTTTACGGGTGTATGGGTAGTGAAAATTGAGCTTGATTTTACAACTTCCAGAGCTTCATAAAATTTCAACCCATGTTTCTGAACCAGGTTTTTTATTCGTTCCAGCCCTGAAAATGCCGAATGTCCTTCATTCAAATGGCATACACATGGTGTGATTCCTAAAAATTTTAATATCCTGACACCACCCATACCAAGCAGTATTTCCTGCCGAATTCGCATCTCTTTATCGCCACCATATAACTCTGCTGTAATTTTTCTATCTGATTCGGTATTTTCATCGACATTCGCATCAAGCAGATATAACGGTATTCTACCAACCTCCGCCTTCCAGATTTGGGCATACACCGTGCGTTCGGGAAATGGCAGATTAATCATCAAGCGGTTTCCATTATTTTCCTTTACAAGTTTAAGCGGCATGTTATAAAAATCATTGGCAGCTACTTTTTCTTCCTGCCAATCATCTATATTAATGCTTTGCTGGAAATACCCGCTTTGGTAAAATAGCCCTACAGCATGAAGTGGAATACCTAACTCCGAAGATGACTTCAGATGATCACCGGACAGGACTCCCAGACCGCCGGAATATATGGCGAGACTTTCGGTTATACCGTATTCCATTGAGAAATAGGCGACATTTAATTGGATATCACCCTTTACTTCCTGCTGAAACCACGGTGTTTTCTCAAGTTTGCGGTCAAAACGTTCCAGCACACGGTCCATCTGGTAGAGATAGCTTTCATCCTGCGCCCGTGCTTCAAGAACTTCCTGATCAATACGGCTTAGCACCAACACCGGATTGTGGCGGGTCTCTTCCCACAGATCAAGATCAAGGCGTCTGAATAATTCACGTGTTTCAACATCCCAACTCCACCATAGATTATAGGCGATATCTTGTAGCCGTTTTAACCGTTCCGGAAGTACTGGTGATACGGTAAATTTTTGGATTGGTTTCATATTTATTTTACCCCTTCTATTCACAAAATGCCAATAAACTTACTAATTCATGTTCAGCGAAGCAAGCGAACCAATATTTTAGTCGCTAAATATTTGATCAGAATATTTTCTAATATTCACCAAAAGCGGTTGTTGGAAAATGGATTCAAATCATTATATTAATGCAATGAAATTCAATATATTTTACTCACTTCACATTTCTAATTATATCGCATGGCCAAAATTTGAATAAAGTGAAAAAATACCGAAAGGAACAAACATGAAAGACAACACTCGCGTCCTCATCAAATATTTGATGATCGCCACCAGTGTAATCATGCTGATCTTGATTATTATGGCGCTTTTTGAGAAACCGGTTGAAGAACCGCCACGGAAAATTATTTCACCGTCAAGGGAACTGCGCGGTGTCTGGATGAGCCGTTTTGATTACTCTCAATCACTCGATACTACCGATAAAACCGTTATACAACGGTATATCCAAAATTCCTTTCAACAGGTCAGAGATGCAAATTGTAACATAGTCTTTTTCCAGGTGCGTGGGAATGCAGACGCTTTTTATAAATCCAGTTATGAACCGTGGAGCCATCTTTTATCCGGTACATTAGGCGCCGATCCGGGCTGGGACCCTCTCCAATTTGCCATAAAAACCGCCCATGATTTAGGACTCGAGTTACATGCCTGGATAAACGCATTTCCAGCGTGGCGCGGTAAGTCAGATCCTGCGCCATCCAACCCCGTACATCCATATTCTGCTCATCCGGAATGGCTGGTCTGTGACAGCTCCGGGAACCAGATGCCTAAAACTGATCATTATGTGTCCTTTTCTCCTGGAAATCTTAATGCTCGACAACATATTAAAAATGTCGTCATGGAAATCACGTCCAAATATGATATCGATGGCATACACTTCGACTATATTCGCTACCCCGAAGGTTCCACCCGACGCGGATATTCACATGACGCCGAAAGTCTCAAACGTTTTAATTCCGCTAAGGGAAATCCTCTCAGGCTCGACTGGGAAGACTGGCAACGTGAACAGGTAACTCAATTCATTGCCGGGGCGTATAACGCAATCACGGCTATCAAACCGTGGGTAAAAGTATCAGCGGCAGTAATTGGAAATTATAACATGCCCGGCTGGAACGGATATCACAAAGTCTTCCAGGATGCCGCTCGTTGGGCAGACATCGGCAAGATTGATATGATCATACCAATGACTTATCGTTCAAGAAAAAACAGGGCGTTTCAGAAATCGATTCAACTATGGAACAGTATCCCGAATATAGATCAACCGATAGCCGCCGGATTGGGAGTGTTCAATTTGCCATTTGACGAGGTGCTTCAGGAAATTGACGACTCCCGATTCACAGGATTAAGCGGCGTTGTATTTTTTGCAGTCAGTTCTGTCGATAGCCTGGAATGGATTCGGCTAAGGAATGAGAAATTTCCCTACCCTGCCATTCCACCGGCGCTGCCCTGGAAATTCAGTGAAAAACCGCCGGAACCCGAAGAATGTTTTGTCACTATCGATTCCCCGACATTGAATTTTTCCTGGACAAATAGCGGACTAATAGATAAAGGCAATTCTATTCGTAAATTTGTCATTTACCGGTCAATCGATGACACCCTTGATATTTCCGATGGCGCTTCAATATTTGCGATACTTCCCGGAAATACGCAACAATACCAAACTGCAATTCATTCAGAAGGCTTAAATTATCAATACTATATAACAGCTCTGGATGCAGCAAATAACGAAAGCAATCCGGCTTTATTTTCCGATTCAAAACAGGCAAACGGAGCGTCTCAATGAAAAATCGTCTAATTTTATTCTTAGCATTTCTCCTATTAATATCAACTTGTTCCCAGCGTGTCGGCATTCAAAAGCATGTTTTGCTAAATAACCGGAATTGGGTTGAACGGACTCTTAAATCTATGACGCTGGAGCAAAAAATCGGTCAGATGATCCTGATGACCTTCCGACCAACTTACATGTCAGACTCCAGCAATGCCTGGCTTACGATAAAAAATGATATTGTCAATAATCACGTATTCGGCTACCATATCTGGAGCGGAGAAATTTTTGCCGCCCGTCATTACATTAAAAAAATGCAGAACCTGGCAGAAATACCTCTTGTTTTTTCTGCGGATTTCGAGCGAGGCGTCGGCATAAAATTCGATGGAGCCGTTGAATTTCCGCCTAATATGGCATTCGGAGCGACTGGTAAAACCGATTATGCATATAAACTGGGAGCATCTACGGCAATCGAAGGACGCGCTATCGGTTTTTCCATGGTTTTTGCGCCGGTTGCCGATATTAATAACAATCCCAATAATCCAATCATCAACACCCGTTCTTTTGGCGAAACTCCCGAACTGGTCTCGGAAATGGTTCAAGCCTTTATCAAAGGAACCCACGATCACCAATATGCCGCGACAGTTAAACATTTCCCGGGACACGGCGATACCGAAACCGATTCACATATCGATCTGGCTGCAATTTATGGCAAGCGCAGCCGCCTTGATCAAATCGAGCTTGCGCCATTTAAAGCGGCAATAAAATGTGGTGTAGATGCAATCATGACAGCCCATATTTATGTTCCGGAATTGGAAAAAGAGCCCGGAATACCAGCCACGTTGAGTTCTGAAATATTAACGGATTTGCTGCGTGAAGAATTAGGATTCGAAGGTATTATCATTACCGATGCGATGAGTATGGGCGGCATTAAAAATAATTTCACGGAGAATTACGCCCTGATTAATGCAATTCAAAGTGGATGTGATTTGATTATTAATTCCGGCAGAGATGCAACAGCAGCCGTTAATGTCATTAAAACCGCAGTGAAAAAGGGAAAAATATCTGAAGAACGGATTAATATTTCAGTAAAACGACTGCTGACTCTCAAAGCAAAACTTGGGCTCCACAAAAACCGGTATGTTGATATCCGCTCTGAAGATAATGTTATAGGAAATCCAAAAACGGCAGAATTTGCCCGGCAAGTTGCCGATGAAGCGGTGACGCTGGTAAAAGATGACAGGAACCTGCTGCCTCTATCATCTGAAATAAAAGAAATCGCCATTATAAATTTGCATGATGTTGACACGCGACATACCGAAAACCGTTTTCAAAGAGAGTTGTCGGCAATCTACCCGGATGCCGGCGTATTTACTCTCGATCTTTCCGATGATAAAGAAGATTTCGAACAGGTTGCTCAATCTATCCCCGATAATGCACTTGTCGTTATTGGAGCATTTGCACGCTACGGTGCATATAAAGGTCATATAGATCTGCCTGAAATTCAAACTGAATTTGTCAATCAGTTGCTGAAAAAGACCTCAAACATTATCGTCTATTCCTTTGGAAATCCCTATATCCTCAGGCAATTCCCGGATATAAGCACATACGTTTGTGGTTTTGGCTGGCAGGATATTTCTCAGAGAGCAGCCGTAAAAGCGCTAACCGGTCAAATCGCAATAAGTGGTAAAATGCCTGTTACAATTCCCAGTATTATCAATTTTGGTGAAGGACTTCAGCGAACTGCTGTTATAAAATCATTCGAACCGCCATATCCGCGATCAGTGTCATTGAAAATTCGCAAAGGTTTCCCTAATGAAGTTGGAATTAACACTTTAAAATTATCAGAATTGGAGCAGCTCTTAGAACAAGGTCTGGTGGACTCGGCATATCCCGGAGGCGTCTTTCTGGCTGCCAAAGACGGGGTTGTTTTTTCAGAAATACCATTTGGTCATCTCAATTATGAATCAAATACGCCATCTGTCAACCGTTGGACAATCTACGATATCGCTTCAGTAACGAAACCAGTAGCAACGACCAGCGCTGCGATGCTGCTCTATGATCAGGGATTGCTGAATTTGGATGAAAAAGTTGTCGAAACTATTCCGGAATTTGGTCAAAACGGAAAAGACCGGGTCACAATACGTCATTTATTGACGCATTCTTCCGGACTTCCGGCATTTATTCAACTCTGGAAAGTTGCTGATACACCCGAAGCGATGTTGCGGCAAATTTATCAATGTCAACCTGAATATATTGCCAGCGAAAAATCCGTCTATAGTTGCCTGGGAATGATCATGCTGCAAAAAGTAATCGAAACAAAGACCGGACAAGCACTTGATACTTTCCTTTCCGAAAATCTCTTCCAGCCATTGCAAATGATCCACACTTTCTACAACCCGCCTGCAAAGTACTTCGATAATATTGCGCCTACTGAATATGACCCCGAGCGAGGCGGAATTGTACACGGAAAAGTTCACGACGAAAATGCTTATTATCTGGGTGGTGTGTCGGGAAATGCCGGTCTGTTTTCTACAGCCTGGGATCTGGCTAAATTTGCCCAGATGTTGTTAAATAAAGGTCAATACGGCGATCAGCGAATTTTCAATGAATCAACAGTTGAATTATTTACGAAACGTCAAAACCTCATTAAAGTCAGCGATCGCGCACTGGGTTGGGGCATGCCAGGTGAAAAATCGTCATCCGGCCAATATTTTTCGGAAAATTCCTATGGACATACCGGTTTTACAGGCACGAGCATCTGGATCGATCCAGAAAAGAATCTTATCGGAATTCTACTGACAAACCGGGTGCACCCGACTCGTGAAAACCGTAAAATATATGAATTCAGATACAAGATTTATAATCTGTTGCAGGAATCGGTAACGGATTGATCAGAGAGAGTCTCGATTCAGAGCTGTCATTCTGAATGATCACGATGAAATCGGGAGAGTGAAGAATCTCCCATATTCCTTCATGCTGCATAGAGAAATCACCCTGGTCGTTGGGGATTCTTAATTCTCGTTCCCGGGTTGCGCTCCGGTCTTTAGGGATTCTTCGGTCGCAGGCTCCCTCAGAATGACACGATTGGAAGTAGAAAATAAAAAGTATATCCGGTATCAAATTTTAATTTTTAATTTTCAATTATCTACCTCGTCGCTACGCTCTGCGTTGCGACGTCTTGACTTATCAGAGATCAGAGGTTACACCGCGGCGCAGTGTAACCAGGTCAAAACCTGTGCTACAAAAATAAATATATTTTTTTGTGTCTTTATGCCTTCGTGGTTAATACAATTCGTACTTCACCAGTCGCCCGTCAAGAGCGCCGTTGACCAGAGGTATCTTCCAGGTTGGTTTTAAACCAATATTTTTGATATATTCCCGCTCACCAAAGTAGATATACGCCGTAGATCCCTGGCAGCGCTGTTTCAGGAAATCACCCAATTCCTGATAAAACCGGCTTAAGTCGCTGCCCTTACCCATTCTGATGCCATAGGGTGGATTGGTTACGATCATGCTGTCGTGTACCAATTTGATATCCCGATAATCTTTGGTGTTAAAAGGAATTCCTCTGCCTTGAGGAAAACTCTGGCTATTGCGGATCGACTGCCCGACCGCTGACCGGGAGATATCGCTGCCGCAGATGAGATCCTCCGGCAGTTCACGTATCTTAGCGTCAGCGTTCTTACGGACCCGTTGCCATAACTTTCGATCGAAATCCGGTAAAAATTCAAAACCAAACTTCTGTCTCAAATAAGCCGCCGGTATGTGACAATAGTGCATCATTGCTTCCAGCAGCAGCGTCCCCGAACCACACATCGGATCGATAAGAGGTTTTTTTCCTTCCCATCCGGTCAACCTGATTATTGCCGCAGCCAGGGTTTCCTGCATTGGAGCAGTTCCAGTCTGCTTGCGATAACCACGTCGATGCAATGAACCGCCGGAAGTATCGACACTAATTACCGCCCGGTTATGCTCAATGTGTAAATTGATCCAGATATCGGGATACTGTTTTTCAACATTCGGACGAATGCCGGTTATTTCACGGAAATAATCAACGATAGCGTCTTTCAACCGTAATGACGCATACTTTGAATGGGTGATCTTACTGTCCGATACGGTTGCATATACGGCAAAAGTATGATCAGCGCTGAATATTTCCTGCCATGGGATTGCCTTCGCCGTTTTGTAAAGGTAATCCGTGCTGTGACAATCAAAGGTCAATAGCGGGGCAAGTAACCTGGTAATTAAGCGGGATTGATAATTAACTGTATATAGAACCTTGTTATCGGCATTGAAATAAAGCCCTCTAAAAGCGGTTTTGATATCAGCAGCGCCTAATTCCGCCAATTCTTCCTTGCCAAATTCCTCCATTCCGCCTGCAATCTGAGCAAAGAAGCGCCGGGATTGAATATATTCAAAGGTTTTCAAAACTCTCCCTGGGAGCAAAAACCTGGCTCACAGCAATCACCATAGACCAGGTTTAGATGTAACTTTGCGAAAGTTTGACCTGTCCTGCAAAGCGTTGCGAAGCAGGAAACTTTCGCAAAGTTTGATTGAACATTTTACAGTCCCATACTCTTACCGGCTGATTTCAGATCATTACAGGCTTGAACGACCCGGTCAGCCATACCTGCACGGGCTTTTTTCAGCCAGGCGCGGGGATCATAAAGTTTCTTCACACCTACTTCGCCTTCAATTTTTAAAACTTTGTCATAGTTAGTAAACATATGATCCACAACCGGACGGGTAAACGCATATTGGGTATCGGTATCGACATTCATTTTAATGACGCCATATTCCAGCGTCTCGTGAATATCCTCAATACTTGAACCGGATCCGCCATGAAATACCAGAAAGAAACGGGCTGCTTCACTGTATTTTGCAGTTACTTCGTCCTGACCTTCCTTAAGGATTGTCGGTTTCAAGACGACGTTGCCCGGTTTATAAACGCCATGAACATTGCCAAAGGTCGCCGCAAACATGT
>JADHWC010000069.1 GCA_016783665.1 Fidelibacterota bacterium
CTGTTCACCAATCTGGATCCGGTCGCCGACTGAAAAGGATTGGCGAAAAATGATAAATATCCATCCGGCAATATTGGTTAGAGGATCTTTCAGGGCAATAGCAAGTCCGGCGGACAACAATCCTAAATAGGTACCCAATTCCTTAAATCCTCTGAACCATACGCTGCCGATCATAATAAAGCCGATCAGGACCGTAACATAGGTAAGTGTCTTTCTCCAGACATACCGGGATTTTATATCCTCTGATTTTCGATAAACCAGGCGCCCCAGGACAAGCCGAAAAAGCCAAAGCACAAAAATAATGACAATCGAATTTAAAATTTTTACCTGCATCGCCGGACTTAATCCGGATGCAGTTTCGATGATTTCAAACAGTTGATTCATTTGTTGTACCAATCACTTTCGCTTTGATAATTGTTTCAATACATGTTGATACGACCGGGTCATACCTTTCTTAACAGGATCTTCGTATTGTTTGCAAACTTCTGCTTACCCATTAATTTTTCTAATACCGTGCATGCATATAACCGGTTGAATTTATATTAATCAATGCGGGAATGAAACAATTTTTCGAAAACGGTGAATTTCAAAATTTCGCATAGATTGAAGGAAATGATAAAGACTGCTATGAATATTATTCCGGTGATGGCAAAAATCGCCGGAAATATATATTTTAAAGGTGATTTCAATATAAGGGGATTAACTATCAATTACCGAAAAAGTGAATTAATCTCATCATACCGGAAACAATCGACCACATGATCGTTAACCATGCCCGCCGCCTGCATGAAAGCATAACAAATAGTCGGTCCCACAAAACTGAATTCGCGTTTTTTCAGGTCACTGCTCATGACTTCGGCTTCTCCGGATTTTGCCGGAAGTTCCGCCATGCTTTTCCATTTATTTATGATTGGTTTGCCGCCTGCAAACTGCCAGATGTAAGCGTCATAGGTGCCAAATTCTTTTTGCACTTCCAGAAACGCCCGGGCATTTTTCACGGTGGCATTGACTTTCGCTTTATTTCGAATGATTCCGGCATCGTTCAGTAATTTACCGATTTTTGCTGCATCATATTGAGCAATTCTTACCGGATCGAAATTATTAAAGGCTTTGCGGAAATTCTCACGCTTTTTCAGAATGGTTGACCAACTCAATCCCGCCTGGAAAGCATCCAGCACCAGGAATTCAAACAGCTTCCGGTCATCATGAACGGGCACACCCCATTCGGTATCGTGATATTTGATCATCAGCGGATCATTTGCAGGCCAGGCGCAACGGTTATTTTTCATCTTTAACCCTTTTTATAAATTTGTCAATACATCAAATTGCGTGGGAAATTTAACCCTAATCAAATCAAAATCATAAAAGGTTGTAACGTATTAAATATTTTATTAGATTTTCGTGTAATAAGAGGTGTCAATGAAGCGGTCTATCTTCCTGAAATCATTTCTCTCATTATTTTGTATCCTTTTTTCAATCCGTTTATTTGGTGATCCCGGCTGGCGGAAAATGAACCTGAGTGGCGGTACTGTACTCTCCATGCAGAGTTACCCGGATTCATCGCGAATCTTGCTTTGTTGTGTTCAGAATGACGGTCTGTACCGCAGCGCTAACCGGGCAGGTTCCTGGACAAAAATAATATTTGAACCCTGCTTTAATATTGCAGTTTTATCAAATGGGAGGGCATTTGTTTCCGGGCAAGACGGACTTTACCGTACATCAGATTACGGTGACAGCTGGGAAAAAGTCATTAGCCGCGCAACCAACCAGGTTTTCGCTTCGGAAGATGGTTTTATTGCCGCTGATACGACAACCGGGTATTATTCAGGAATAAAAGGTCCCTGGATAGTTAGCTTTGATTATGGGAATAACTGGCAGGTGTGGAATAATACTCAAATAGATCAAAAATATCCGTTCAATTGGGCCAATGATGGAAAACGAGGCAGTATTTTATTTAATGAGACCGGACAAATATTCAGAACTGAAAAAGGTTATTTCTACCGCTCACATAGGGATAGTCTTACCCAATGGACATTAGTTGACTGCGATCTTTTTGATTATGCCTGTATATACTTAAATACTTCCACCGGCAAGGGAGATACGCTTTGGGGTTATGCAAAATCGTATGATTTTCACCCAATGGGAGGATTAGCGGGAGGAGTTTATTATTGCATTGATGAGGGTTCGACCTGGACATCAATTTCAAATAAATCAACAACATCTCTTGAAAAATCCGGATCTCAGCTATTTATTGGAACCGAATCGGGTGAACTGTATTTATATAACTTAGGAACAACTATTAATACGCTTGTTGGTTCATTCGGAGGTCCGATAACGTCTATAGATATTCGAAAATGGGCGTCAGGTGAAATAATAATCAGCACATACGGAGGAATATTTAAAACAATAAACGGAGGCGGTGACTGGATAAAAAGTGACGCCGGAATATTCAGCAATCAGATTATAGCCGTTCAGGTTGTTCCGTTTAATGATAAAACCGAACGGATTATTGCCGCAACCAGGTATAGTGGATTATTTATAAGCGACGATGGAGGATGGACCTGGCAATTAAGAATACCCGAAATATATGTGGTTCCGGGTTTGTTGAAAAAAGCCCCGTCAAATCCGAACTATATTTACGCCGCTGGTCCCTATATTTCTTATTCAAAAGATAAAGGATCTACATGGGAAACATTGTTTCCTCATGTAGAGGAATTGTACTATTATGGCTGGTACAGTCGCAGCGTGGATTTAGATGTCGATCCAAATAATCCCTCTCATATCATAGTGAATTATTTCGATCACAGCATGGATCATTATATTCGTGTTCATTACCTCGACGGTCTTACTGACGTAACAGGAAATTGGGTTTGGAATGCAAAGATTTGGCATGAAGATGAATTTGAACAATCCGTGACAAATCAATTCGACACATTAAATCAGTGTATCTGGATAACAAAAAAGGGCTATTCCTTTGAGAATATCTCTCCAGAAATTATTGGCATCGATCCTGATAATGACAGCATCAGGCATCAAATCCCATTACCCAATTTTGGGTATTCGATGAACTGGATAATCATCGACAGCCTTGTATTATATCTCGCCAGCGATACTGACCCATTATGGCGATCAACCAATTTTGGGGCGGTTTGGAGCCCAGTAACTCTTAATCTAAATGAACTATGTCGGTATAATGATCAGCACATCTATGGAATATCCACAAATTTTTCGTGGAATGCTGATGATAGCACGGTATATTTACTTCATTGGGGTTCAGGAGTATTGGTTAGTAGAGATCTGGGCGAAACCTGGGAATCTCTTAATGATGGTCTGGAAAACCTTGCTGCCTATCAGATTGAATTTTCCACACTAAATCCTGCGGTTGCATATCTGGCGACAGGCGATGGTTTGTATATTCGCGGGGAGATATCCGGTATCGATCAAAGTCCCAGTTCATCACTTGTTCCAAGCACTATCAAATTACATCAAAATTTTCCAAATCCTTTTAATGCGACTACTAATATCAGATACGAGATTTCCGAAAAAACTTTTATGAACCTTTCGGTATTTTCAGTCTCCGGCTCTCACATTCAAACTCTCGTTAATCAGTCCCAGCCGGCAGGAAAATATACAGTTCACTGGAATGCAGAATTACTTCCTTCCGGTATTTATTTCATCCGGTTGGAAAGTAACGATTTTGCCGAAACGAAAAAATGTATGCTGCTGAAATAATTTTTTCTTGCTAGCCTTGCGAAGGTGAAATTTATCCCGCTACGACGGGAAACCTTCGCAATGTTTATTTTATCCCTATGATTTAAACACATCCTGAATAAATTTCACATCTTCAACTGTTAGCGGCATTTCGGCTCCCCACAGATTCGCCTCAACCTGTTTCTGATTGCGGAATCCGGGAATCACCGACCCAACAACCGGAATGCTGAGCAAATATTGCAATGCAAACCGGCTGAGTTCTTTTATTTCATTTCCAAATCTGGCAATGATCTTTTCCATCTTCGGTTCCAGCTTTTCAAGATTCTCTTTTATGAACCGGTCGGAATTCTTGCGGTGATCGCCGTTTTCAAAGGTCGGCGGATTTTTAGCGCTGTACTTATTCAATAACAATCCTTGAGCAAGTGGACTGAACGCCACGAAGAACATTTTTCGCTCTTCCAACAGTTTGCGCACCTGCGTACCGTCGGCAATAAAATGGTCATCCAAAGCGTGTGCCCAACTCTGTAATACATCTGGTTTTACCCTGGGAACCAGTCGTAGGAAATCTTCATTGGAATAGGCCGACTGACCGATGATCCGGATTTTACCCTCCTCTTTCAAGCGGTACACCATTTCCACCGCATTATCGAGGTAATAGTCATTTTCACCAAAATTGCCGTGATGAAAATAATAAATATCAACATAATCACGTTTTAAATTTATTAGCGATTGCTCAAGTTGGTGTCGAATATGTTGAGGTTCATAGGCATGCGCAGCAGTGCCGGGGAAATGTCCAGCTTTCGTTGCAATGACAACATCCTTGTTACGGTCGCCAAGCGCTTTTGCCAGCATCCGCTCCGCCCGACCGTTGCCGTAAACATCGGCATTGTCGAAATGATTCACACCCTGATCCAAGGCATAATGAACCGCCCGGATCGCCTCAGCTTCATCTACATTCGCCCAACCATTGGGAACACCACTGACCCAGTTCAAACCACCCAGCGTCCAGCATCCCAGACCGATTTCCGATACTTCAATATCCGAAGATCCCAGTTTTCTGTACTTCATGATTACATCTCCTTAATAGTTAAAATTCAAAGTTTGCCAGAATAAATTCAATCCGATAGTCTCTGTCCTCAATCCGGTAAGAATAGCGAATCCCGGCGCCGATTTCCAGGTAATATAGACTCAGCGGGATGAAATCAATATTCAGTTCAACTCCAACAGAACGATAAAAATGGTTTTTAACATTACGCCAGCCAACTCCGTAGTCATAAAACAGGTTCGCCCGAAGACGTTTAATATACAGCAGCGCCCCAAAAGCAAGGTCAGGATAGCAAAGCGGGAATGAATAATCGAGTGATCCTATGCGATATAAGTAGTAATATCTGTGCGCATATCCTCGTGTAAACGGCACCCTGCTGATAAAAAGATAATCGTCCGGATATTGCAATTCAAGCGCAGCCGATCCTGACAAGCTATGATGCTTGAGTAATCCCGGTAAATAGAATCGGTAGGATGTCGAAAAAATCCAGCCCGTATAGTCTGTTTTAAAAGGGGATAATGAATATGACATATTATACTGTCTGCCCCATCTCGGACGGACATCCCTGTATGCTCGAAGGCGATAGGATGAATGATCGACTGAACACGTTATGGAAAGCATATTACCAGTTAGAAACTCCCCCTGAGAAGTAAATTCTTTATGCGATATACGTGAATATTCCATTAATAAACCGTATTCCCAGAGAGTTGTTACAGGACCTGATGATACATCGAGTGGTATTCGCATTCCGGCGCTTAATATAAATTCATCCCAGACATCCGTCGTATCTGTGCCCTCATAGTCATAAAGCGCCGCTCGTTTTCCCCAGCTGAGTTCCGTATCAATTATCGGACGAAACCCGGCATAACTGGCTCCGAGAGAATAACGGCACACATTTTCACCCAGGTGATGCGTAACGCCGGCGGTCATTTCCATCGTGTTCAGCAGGTCATTTGAAATGAATCCGTAATACACATTCGGCGGCAAAGGCAGCAGATACCAGCTGTGCACATTTAGACTATTTTTCAGCGGGGAATAATCCGTTACCGGGTATTGTTTATTGGGAATGAGTTCGGTGTTCATGATATTTTTTCCCTGTTCCTGGGAAATCAGGGGTTGATAGTACTGGACTTGTCGTTGTTCGATAGTCTTCAGTGGTTTCCACGCTTCCGGCTCAAGAGAAATTTTCACAATATATGTTCCCATCTGCTGGTAATCGCTAAAGATGAGTTCATCGTTCTTTTGCGAAACCGCCGGATAAAAAGCGCCGAACTTGCGGGAAGTCACCTGAAATCGTTCTCCGGTAGTGAAGTGTACCGCGTAAATGTTAGCTATGCCGGAATATGAAGATCCATATAAAATATAATCTCCATAAAAAACCGGCCAGCCGATATCTTCTTTTCCCTCCGGCAATATATCTTTCTGTTCGCCGCTTTCAATATCAAGAATTGTCAGGGCTTCCCCGTTATATTTTTGCCGGATAAAAACCAGACGCTTTCCGTCATTTGACCAGACCGGTGTTTTAAAAAAGTAGTTATTCGGATTTTCAAACTGCCATATTTCCGATCCGGTTTTACTATCCAAAATCACCAGTGAACATTGACGTTCGCGGGTAAATTTAACAGCCGCAATTTGCTGACCGTCGGTAGACAACGCCGGGGAAAAATATTTTCCTTCAGTGGTAATTTCGCTCTTCTTCTTTGTTTTGATATCATACACAGCGACATCGGAAAAACTCTGAGCCCACCAGCGACTGTCCGTATTATTGATCGCCCAGCATATTTTAGCTCCATTTACGGAAATACGATCGGTTGGTGAAATTTGAACAAGTTTTTTTTCTCGATAATCAGGGTCAAGCCAAACCAGTATAAAAGGATCATCAAAACCTGCTTTCAGAGCAATTACCGATCCGTCCGGTAATGCTTGGGGATAATAGTAATTGGTCCAGACCTGCTTTTTCCGGTTATTGAGCTTTTTCGTCACTGTGAATTCAAGTCCTTCGATCTGCTGCCGCCAGAGGGAATCCAGTTCCGTTATGGTATCTTTATAGATTCCTTTAGCATTCCTGCCGGTTATCTTCTTCATCGACCGGGAAAAGGTAAACGGCCAGAAGGAATATTTTGCAGAACGGTTGATTACTTCATCCCATACATCGACGCCATACTGTCGGCGACCGTGGGTCACCAGGTGATAACCCAGGTGATAAAAATTGGGATAGTAGTCTTTATAAGAACCGAGGTAAGCTTTGTAATAAGAATACTGTTGACCGGAAAGCTGCAATGCCCGCATTCCCAAATCAAATCCGGGAATTCTACCACGACCGGAATTGGACAGTGCTGTTTCAATTGCCACCGCATCACCTTCCATAAACCACAGTGGCGTCGATAAAAAGGAAAATGCTCCTTGTCCGAGTTCACCAAAAAATATCCCGGCAAACCGGGTGAATCCCTGATTGAGTTTATCAAATTGCGCCATATGCCGACCTTCATGCGCTGCCAGCAGATGGTACCATTCGGCGGTTCCGCTGAAGTCGTTCTGCGGAGGAGTGGCAAACCATTCGCTGCGTCTCGGCAGAAGAGATACATATCCATTTGAAACAGCGCCACGGTTGCTTAGTAAAACTTGCCATTTTCTCATCCGGACATTGAGACTTTTCTGAAGCGGAATACGCAGATATTCCAGCGTGTTGGCAACCCGCTGTCCTTCTTCGGTTAATTCCTCGGGAACGATTACATCAAAGTGGTCTGCTTGTATCTTTTTCCATTTTATTCCAGGCGGGTTCTGGTTGGGAGCCAACTGAGCTATCGCTATATTGCTCCAAAGAATTAAAAGACATAAACACCATTTCCATTTCATGAATAAACTTTCGATTGTTGTCAATTTAATATAACATTATCCATTCCACAAAAAAAATCCTTTCCCACCCACAGGCCGGAAAGGACCTGACGGCAACAACTCCCCCCAACAAGCAGCGAAGTATCAATGGGTCGCTCTCAAATAATGACTTCCTTATTATCAGACTTCCTTGCCATATTGATATAATACCCACTCATCCAGAACCTACCACTAATGGTAAAAATAAAATGGCTGCTATTGTCCCAACAGGGACACCTGATGGAGGAATAATAATGCATAAAATTCTGCGAATGACAATAATCGTTGTTATCAAACTTTTGATCCCAAAGCGCCAACATCCAGGCGACAAAACAAAAGAAGAAAAGAGCGAGATTAGCCCATAATGTGTTTACATTAAAAAAAACGGGGTTTATACGTCTATGCGTACAAACCCCGATACAGGTGTAATCTATTATTTTTCTTACTCAGAAAGGCTGCATTTGATTGAATATCGGTCTTAATTGTTTAAAAACTTGGCATCCTGTTGTTTTTTGCATCTTAACCCTACTACGTAACTTAAAAATTTAATATACTAAATGTAGTATTTATCCCGACGGGTCGGGACTAGTTGGAACTAGATATCGTATCATATCTGCCTGTGCGTGAGGAACGAACGCAGACAGGTTTCCTAAATGACGTTGTAGGGTTAATCTAAATGAATGTTACTTTTACAGAAAATCATAATCAACTAATAAATTCCATTAATTTAGTTTTAATGGTTTCTATATCATGCGATTTTGCGGTTTGAACCAAATCATTGATGAAAAGATTAATATTTTTATTAAAAGAACCGTTTTTCTGCAGCTCCATAATTTTTTTGTGGGTAGTAGGCATTAAGACTTCATCGGTAGCAATCAGTTCTTCAAACATTTTCTCTCCCAGACGTAGCCCTGTATATTCAATTGCAATATCCTTTTCAGGTTCCAAACCGGAAAGTATAATCAAATCTCTGGCAATTTTATCAATTCTGTGTGGTTTTCCCATGTCTAAAACATATATATTGCCGCTTTTACCAATAGCGCCAGCCTGTAAAATGAGCTGAGCCGCTTCGGGAATAGACATAAAATATCTCTCAATATCCGGATTGGTTATCGTCACGGGACCGCCATTTTTTATCTGTTCCTGAAAGATTGGAATTACACTACCGGAACTCCCGATAACATTACCAAAACGAACCGCCACAAATTTGGTCTTACCATTACTATCTAAACTTTGGATTAACAACTCAACAACACGCTTTGTCGCGCCCATTATATTAGTCGGGCGCACGGCTTTATCGGTCGAAACAGATACAAAAGTCTCAGCTTGATATTTTTCTGAAATATTAATCAAATTTCGGGAACCTTGAATATTCGTAAAAACAGATTCCCAGGGTTGAATCTCCTGAATAGGCACATGTTTATAAGCGGCGGCATGAAATATAATTTCCGGCTTGTGTTTATTAAAAATATATTCAAGGGACTCGGTATTTCGAATATCTGCTAAAACCGGTTCTATTAAGGCATCGGCGGAAATCTTGCAACATATCCGATCAATTTGGAAAAGATTATACTCGCTAATATCCAACAGAATCAATTTTTTTGGCTTAAAATTGAGACATTGCCTGACAAGTTCTGAACCAATTGAACCGCCGGCTCCCGTAATGAGAACAGTTTTATTATCAATAAGTTTTGAAATTGCCGATTTATCAATATTATTAATTTCTTCCCGACCTAAAAGATCCGCTATACTAAGCTCGCGAACATTTTTGACGCTTACAGTACCATTAATTAACTCAGATATTCTGGGTATAGTTCTATATTTCTTCCCGGTCTCTCCACATATTGTTATAATATTTCGCATCTGTTCGGATGTAGCGGATGTAATACAAATGATTATCTCATCAAAATAATCTTTATACTTTACAAGATCCATTATTGCGCCTACGACAGATATCCCGTGCATAAAAGTTCCAATTTTTGACCTGTCATCATCAAAAAGCCCAATTACTTTATACTCAGGATTTTTATCATTCAGTATCTGATGTAAAATCTTTTCACCGGCATTTCCTGCTCCGATAATTGCCAGCCTTTTAAGATGATTATAATTTCTTTTATATAAGAACGGAGAAATGAGTGTATAATTTTTTCTTAGCAGGTGATAAAATATCCGAATACTTACCCTTGACACGCTAACCAATCCAACTGTAAAAACAAAATCAGTAAAAAACACAGTCCGGGGGAATCCCGTCCCATGATATAAGAATATTAAAAGCGCCGCCGATAATATCGTACTCGCAAAGGTAGCTTTAATTATTGAAATAAAATCAACGATGCTGGTATAACGCCACATGCCCCGGTACAAATTAAATACATAGAAGAAAAGTAATTTCGTGGATATGAAAATTGGCAGACTATTATAAAAAACAGACAACTGTTCCTGGGGCACAAGCAAATCAAAGCGCATTAAAAAGGACAGATAAAGACTGAAAGTAAATAGCCCAATATCCGCTAAAAGTATTACCCAGAATTTCAAATTAAACAATTGTCTCAGCATATCGTCGCAAATTCCCCTATATATTCCGAGATAACGTAATCAATAATATTTCAAATGTAAAGTGTTTTTTCATATCCCGAATCTAAACTACCATATAGTTTACTCATCAAGCCTATAAATAACTTTGATTTGAAGCACAAAATTTATATGATAAAGAAGGTTGAGGTCGAGATTAAGGTTAAGTAAAGATTTTCTCAAAATGATCTACTAAACCTTAGCCTTTATTTCCATATACCATATACCAAATTACGCCATTACCCCATTCGTAACGCAGTAAAGAATTATTTTAACATCGAATTTCACGAATATATTTTGACAGGATAAACAGGATTTTACATAATTAAAAAGATTAAAGACGACGTACGAATATTTTTATGAAACAAGGTTGAGCTTGAGTAAAAACACAAAATCTTATGAATCTGAACCTAAACCTATTGATACTGATATTAACCACGTTCAATTCCTAAACCCTTATTTCCTTAGTCCAAACATGAACCTCAGATTTCAAGTTTACAATTTGCCAACATCTCCAATGTCCCCATCACCATTCCCCCATGATACGGTAAAACCCATTCTTCGGCGCACCGACAAACTCAACCAGGCCCTTCCTTTTTAGATCGGCAATATCCCGTTTTGCGGTCTTCTCAGAAATGCTCCAATAGTCGGCCAGATCGGATGCTCCGATCTGCTTACTTACTGCGAGTTGCTCCAGGAACCATCTTTGCCGAGCGCTTACAGGGACACCTGCAGGGACACTTACAGGGACATCGGTGCGTGGATATTCGAGCACTGCGGGATGCGGATAAAATATCACCCGGAAAGCCGTGCCAAGCTCCTCCCAATCAGGTTTCGGATACCCGCCGGACTGGCATACGTGGATGACGCGTTTATACCCGCTTCCCCATTCCTCCATCAACCCCATTTCCCTGAAGACACGCGCAATAACACGATTACGAATCTTACTTACACCGGCCTTAAGATCTTCCATTGTCATGCCAAAAGGAAGCATACCAGGATTCTGTATCTCCATCCGGTCCGCGTAAATTCCTACCAGAATACGCATACCGCTCAACGAATAATCCGCATGGCCAATGGCGTTAACCAGAATCTCACGAATTGCTAACTCTGGATATTCAGGAATATCTTGCCGATGTATGTTTTCGATTTTTGCGGCAAGGCGGGTGTTACGGCGGATAAAACGCGGCACCTCATCAATGGCATTCAGCACACTGCCGGAAATATCTATACGATCAATAAATTCCGATTTATCCGTTCCCCGAAAACGGGCACAACTCACTCTTGCATCAGGAAAATGGCGTTGCCTAATATCATCCAGGCCAAACAGAATCAACCCGCCATTAGACACCGAAAGGCCTCCGGCGTGCGGGACAAGCAGTCCCAAAGACTCTATCTTTTTCACATCGATTTGTCGACCTGTAACGGTGAGGACACGCTGTACTTTTTCGATATCCAAAGCTTTTATTGATAAATCATGACAAGGCAACTGATCAAAAGACTGATTTTGCATCGAACGTTGCAATTCAGCTAATATTTCAGGGCCAGCCTGACGATTGGTAGAACCGAGGCGAACATACACTCCCTTCACCGGGCCATCGGCCTTTAAATAAAAGGGGCCTTTCCAGTGAAAAACACGCAATACCAACAATGGTTTATTATTATAGGAATATATTTCAACCTCAGGCATCATCGCCGGATAAATACTGTCGGCAATGGCATTGGTCAGACGTTCTTCCGCCTGGAGCACATCCGGTACGCCATGGACAGTTCCGTCATTTTCGCGGCCGATGATAAGAATGCCACCCGCTGTGTTGGCAAATGCTACCAAAGTTTTAAGAATTGGCTTGAGCGAGGAAATATCGCGCTTAAATTCCAGCGTCTTTCCTTCAGCTTGTTTAAGAATTTCCTGTATTTTCATTGTAACTTTTTAGCCTGTTTTTAGT
>JADHWC010000070.1 GCA_016783665.1 Fidelibacterota bacterium
AAAGGACTTTCGGACAGTGAGCCCAACACCCTGCTTCTTATTTCAGAATCCGGAGATACTCTCAGTTCTGTAGTTACAACACCCGACCAGGATGCGGGTTATTCGGATGAGAAGATTTTAATGGACGGACCTAATGGACCGGGTAATTGGGGAAACAGCAACATACTTTATGGAACCCCCGGTTTTATAAACAGCATATCGCCCCGGGATTTTGATCTGGCGATAATAGCATTCGGATTTCTTTATGACGACGCTTTTCCAGAGCCGGGCGCTCCCGTTGAATTCTATCTAACGATCCGGAACATTGGTTTGAATACGGTCAATGAAGCCGAATTGGTTTTTGGAATTGATAGCGACGGAGATTCGATCCTTCGGATTGAGGAGATTCTCTACACAGACATTCTATCCATAGAGGCGGGTGATTCAGTCGTGTTATATCCAGCTTTACAGAATGTCCAATCCGGGCAGACAGCGGTGATTAGCTCGATAATATCAGAAGACGACGCCCCGGGAAACAATACGTTCTTATTCGATCTTAAAGTTCCCTACCGTGCCGGCTGCGTTGTTATCAACGAATTTATGTATGCTCCAAAATCTGACTGGGGCGGCGAGTGGATTGAATTACTGAATGTTTCGCAAGACACAATCAACATGATACATTGGACAATCTCGGACAATTCAACCCAGGTTGTTATTACAGAAGAAGACGTTCTTATTCCTCCGGAGACATATGTTGTTTTGTCTTCGGATTCAACATTGTTGTATTATTGGGATGTAGGTGGGGTTTATGTTCAATGTACTTCTCCAATTCCAACATTAAATAACACCAGTGATTCAATTGTAGTCAGAGATTTATGCGGGAAAAGTATCGACGCGCTGGAATATTCAAGCTCTTGGGGATATCAGCAAGGAGTATCCCTGGAAAGAATCAATCCATATATATCTGGAAACAATTCGGATAACTGGGCGCTCTCGAATGATCAGGCGGGCGGAACGCCGGGCGAGAGCAACAGCCGGATGATAAAAACCGTTGATCTTGAAATGGACAATATAGAAACGCAGCCACAGTGCGCTATGCACGGCGAACCGATCCAGATGAATTATGAAATAAAAAACACCGGCATGAATATCGTATATCAATATTCTGTTCGCTTTACGGTTGTATCTCAGGCAGCGATGTCGGATTCTGATATTGTTTTTGAATCAACAGTAGACGTGTTGGATTCTATTGAATCGGGGAAAACACATACCGGATACCAATTAATTGAAACAATAAACGGCGGCGCTTATCAGCTCTTTGCAGCTGTTATTTGTCAAGGGGATGAACTCACCGAAAATGACCAGGATAGTTGTCTGTTTGCCGTTGGCAGTCCAGAGAATACAATTGTTTTAAACGAATTTATGTATGTGCCGAAATCTGAATGGGGCGGCGAGTGGATTGAATTGCTGAATGTTTCGCAAGATACGATCAACATGATACATTGGACAATCTCGGACAATTCAACCCAGGTTGTTATTACAGACGAAGACATTCATATTCCTCCGGAGACCTACATTGTTTTATCTTCAGATTCGACATTGTTGGATTGTTGGAAGGTGGGTGGGGTTTATATCCAATGTACAAGCTCAATTCCAACATTAAATAACACCAGTGACTCCATCGTCGTTAGAGATTTATGCGGAAGAACGATTGATGCGCTGGAATATTCAAGCGCCTGGGGATATCAGCAGGGAGTATCCCTGGAAAGGATCAATCCATATATAGACGGAGACAATTCGGATAACTGGGCGCTCTCGAATGATCAGGCGGGCGGAACGCCGGGCGAGAGCAACAGCCGGATGATAAAAACCGTTGATCTTGAAATGGACAATATAGAAACGCAGCCGCAGTGCGCTAGGCACGGCGAACCGATACAAATGAATTACGGAATAAAAAATACCGGCATGAATACCGTATATCAACATTCTGTTCGTTTTATGGTTGTATCTCAAGCAGCAATGTCGGATTCTGATATTGTTTTTAAATCAACAATAACCGTATTGGATTCTATTGAATCGGGGAAAACACATACCGGATCCCAAATAATTGAAACAATAAATGGCGGCGCATATCAGCTCTTTGCAGCTGTTATTTTCCATGGGGATGAACTTCCTGAAAATGACAGAGATAGTTGCCTGTTTGCTGTTGGATATCCTGAAAATTCAATCGTTATTAATGAAATTATGTACACACCGGAAACAGGCGAGACGGAATGGTTTGAATTGTTCAATCCGTCTTCTTTTCCGGTAGATTTGAATAAGTGGAGCTACCGGGATGCGAATGGTAAATGGCGCATATTATCAGCACAACCGTTATTTATTGCGCCGGAGGAATTTATTATTGTTGCCGCAAAACAAGATTTTCTTCAGGCGTATCCGGATTTTTCGGGCAGGCTGGTTGTTCCGGACGAGTTCCCTGTGATAAACAATTCTTCGGATTCGTTGTTTTTATGTGATGCGATCGGTCACTCGGTTGAGCAGATTTATTTTGAACAGAGCTGGGGTGGAGCTACCGGGATAACAATTGAGCGAAAAGATCCCAACTTTCCGGCTTTGGGAGAAAACAACTGGGGTGGCTCTATTTCTACCTCGGGGGCGACGCCGGGAGCGATCAATTCAATCTTAAAATACCAACTTGATCTTTCCATAATTCCGGGCAGTTTTGTCTTTGTTGATTCAACGGTATCTTTGGTTTTTTCAGCCGGGTTTCAGATTGAGATAAAAAACAGTGGCAGCGAAGAATCAAAATCGTTTTCCCTTGAATTATTTAATGATTGGAACGAGGATTCTCGCGCCGCCCCAAGCGAACTTGTCTGGAGCATTCACAGTGTCCCTCCACTGCTTCCGGATTCGACGATTATTCTCGATGGAGAAATGTTTTCCGAAAGATCTGGAAAGTGTTCCTATATTGCCATGGTGGCGATGAGCGGAGATGAGCAAATAGCTGATAATGTCGCCCATACAAATCTGTTAGTCGCCTATCCGGTTCGCTCGTTAGTGCTGAATGAGTTTTTGGCGTATCCCACGCCAGAACAGACGGAATTTGTTGAATTTGTTAACGTGGGGAATACCGACATCAAATTATATAAATGGAGTCTGTCTAACAAACGAAGCACCGTTACATTGAAAGAAAACACAACGTTATCATCGGGAGAATATCTGGTGCTGGTGAAGGACAGTATCTATTTTGACTATTTTTCACCTACAGATGCGGTGATTGTTGTGCCAACAAAGTGGCCGGGGCTTAATAACACAACCGATAAAGTTATTTTAAAAGATCTGACCGGCACAACGATTGATTCTCTGGTGTATGACGACAGCTGGGGGCTGAAACAGGGCGTTTCTCTGGAAAAGACTCTTCCGGCAAATTCCAGCTTTTCACCGGATGAATGGTTTCCATCAATCGCTCTTAATGGAGCGACACCGGGATTCGTTAATTCAGTGACACCGGCGAGCCACGATCTTTCTCTGGATTCTGTGGCTGCAACTCCAGAGACAGGCAGTTCCGAAACAGAATTTACAATTAGGTGTTGGTTTTCAAACGTCGGTCTGAACAACGTTCCTTCTGCAGTATTGATAATTTATGTCGAAGATGACGGCTCCGAAAAACTATTAGCTAAAGAAACGCTGAGACCGATAAAAGCAGGGGCTATAGATACAATGGACATTAAGATCGGGCCGTTAAAATCGGGGTTTCATTGTATAGTAACTGCGCTGAAGTGGGAAACGGATGTGAACCCATTAAACGATTCTCTTTTTATAGCACTGAAGGTGTCCTTTGAAGAGGGGGCGTTGCTTCTGTCAGAGTTTATGGCAATCCCTCTTGATATTGAAACCGGCAACAATTCCATTTCTGAATATGTTGAAGTTTTCAACCCCGGATTGGACGATGTGCCGCTGAAGGGATGGTCGCTGTGTGACGAAAACATTGGCAAACCGGCGCACAATATGGAGAAAAAGACGATATCTACCCGGGGCTATTTTGTTTTTGCGGCAGATTCTACGATATTTAATTTTCCTGGCGTGCACCCGGAAAACACGTGTGTCACAAATACGTTTCCATCGTTGAATAATGTCGAAGACTGTGTCGTGCTTAAAGACCCTGCCGGTAAAACGATAGATAGCTTGCAATATAATTCTGATTGGCTGATCACTAATAACACATCGATGGAAAGAGTCTTTTATACGAATCCCAATTTCCAAAACAACTGGCGTCTGTCCACATCACCCGATGGCGGAACCCCCGGACGAGTAAACAGCGTTGCCATTTCAAAGGAATGGAAAAAACCGGGAATTAAAGTGGAGCCAAATCCTTTTTCCCCTAATGGCGATGGTTTCGATGATGAGGTGGCAATATTGTTTCAACTCCCTTTTCCGAGCGCTATGGTTACAGTGGAAATATATGATATGATGGGGCGCCTTATTTTCCAACCGGTGAAGAATTTGTTGTTGTCTTCCGAAGGAGCCATTTACTGGGACGGATCGAGTAAACATGGCAGTAAAGCCCGAATAGGTATGTATGTGGTTCGCTGCAGCGCCACAGATTCAATGAGCGATAAGACCGTGGGATATGTCACATCGTTGGTGCTGGCGCGGTAAATAAAACGAAATTGAGCTTGATTTTATTAAAAAATAGGCTTAAAGTAAATTGTGATTAAATTTAAAATAAAAAATGTGAGGCGGTAGTATGAAGACTAAGAAAAAGATCATTGCGATTTTTGTTGTTATGACAGTTTCTATTTCAAGTGCTTTTGGATTTATCGGTTTTGGACTGTATGGTCTTCAGGATATGGTAACAGTTGAAGGGCATCAATCCGACCAAGTAGAAGGTGTCGTAATGGTTTTAATGGATCGACAGGGCTTTGAAAACCCATATGGATTAGGTGGTTATATATATTTAGATTTTATACCATTTATCGATATAGAAGCAGATGTTCAAGCCACATTTTCCAAATATACATTTAACTTTCAAAATTACGCTAACAGTGTTCTATTGGTAGAAACCGGAGAAGTAGATTTTGCCTATGCTCGAATCTCCGGTTTTTTGACTGTCCGGAGAAAACTTATCGGGCTCTCTTTACCTGTTTTAGGAGGTGTAAAATTGCATGCCGGCGGCGGGCTAAATTTTCATAAATCAGTGCCATTTGCCTCTATTAATATGATGGAAGATTTATTAGGCGATGATCTATTTAATGCATTTGAGGCTTCTTCAATGGAAGATAAGATTGTTGATTATATTAAAGAGAATGCAGAAACGAATACAGGATTCCATGCACAAATTGGAGTTCAACTAAAATTATTAGTTTTAGATTCATTCATTTATTATAGGTATGTAATCTCAAAAGACCTCTATCCTGATACAAATGGTTTTGGAACACTAAATTTGAGAATCGGACTCGGATTTTAATTAAATTATAAAACGGGAATATTTTTGAAATTGAGGGTGTACCATCATCCCCGGTTTTGATCCTTATTAATACTATACCATCATTTTCTATATCTAATTTTTCTTCAGGTGTTATAAAACTTCGAAAGGTTTTTTTATCAGGATTTTTTATATTTTGATAGTATTTTTATACTTAGATATTCGTACTTTTTTAATCGAGGCAAGTTAAATGGGCAAATGGACAGGAACGATTATCGGCGGCGGTATTGGCTGGGCACTGCTTGGGCCCCTGGGTGCGATTTTTGGCGCATATATTGGAAGCATGCTGTCGGAAGATTCTAAGCGAAGTGGGTATTCGGGGAATTATATTCGTGGTGGCGCCTCGCCCTATGGAGATACGCGGGCGGGTGATTTCGCGGTAGCTATGCTGTCCCTGTTTGCATATGTCAGTAAATCGGATAAAACAGTTCGTTCTTCTGAAATACAGCATGTAAAAAAATTCCTTGTTGAAAAATTTGGCAAGCAGAACGCCCAGGATTTGCTCTACCTGTATCAGGAAATGCTGAAAAAGGATTACAATATACACGATGTCGCCAGGCAGATCGGCGAACATATGGATTACTATTCCCGCTTAGAACTTGTTCATGTGCTTTTTGGAATTGCCGGTGCGGACAGAGTATTTAAAAAGGTAGAACTTCAAGCTATTCAGGAAATCTGTGTTGGTTTAGGTATCACGGTAAAAGATTATGAATCCATAAGATCTATTTTTATCGGGAATAATAACCAGGCATATAGCATACTGAATGTTCGACCCGAAGATGATGTCGAAACGATTAAGAAGTCCTATAGGGATCTGGCGGTAAAATATCACCCCGACAAAGTAGCGAGTCTCGGACCGGAAATTCAGCAACTGGCGGAAGAAAAATTTAAAGCCATTAATAATGCCTACCAGAATATCCGCAAAGAGCGCGGTTTTTAAACATAGATAAAACCGGATCAGGTAAAAGTTTGACTTTTTATATTGATGAAAAATTTGTATAAATGCCAAAAGAGGGAACTAGGATGAAAAGAGACACATTTTTTCTTTCGGGGACAATTATTCTGATAATTGCTCTCGGACTTCAAACATTTGCCGACGAAGGTATGTTTCTCCCGGATAATATTCCCGGTGATTTAGAAGGTTTTCAACTGTCGCCGGAAGATATTTATAAACCGGGTGGCGGCGGATTATCTGATGCTGTGATTATTATAGGTGGCGGCACCGGCTCTTTTGTATCGCCTAACGGTCTGGTTTTAACCAACCATCATGTGGCTTACGGCGCAATCCAGAGAAATTCAACCCCGGAAAACAATTTTCTTGAAAACGGATTTTATGCCGGCAGCTATCAGGATGAACTACCGGCGCCGGGATATGATGCTTATATCACTTTAAATTTTATTGATATTACCGACCGGGTTTTGGTAGCCGTGAACGATAAAGGGTCACCGGCAGACCGCTCGGAAGCCCTTAGCAAAATTATTGCCCAAATTGAAAAGGAGTGCGAGAATTTGGCAGAGGGCACGGAAGGACGCGTCGTTTCCATGCTGGACGGCTCGGCTTATTATCTGTTCACCTATATGAAATTCAAGGATATTCGACTTGTCTATGCGCCGCCAGGCTCGATTGGTAATTATGGAGGCGATATTGACAACTGGATGTGGCCGCGTCATACGGGTGATTTCTCTTTTATGCGGGTTTATACAGGACCGGATGGAATTCCGGCAGAATACAGCCCTGACAATATTCCTTTCAATTCAAAAGCCTATCTACCGATCTCAAAACAGGGCTTTGAGCTTGGCGATTTTGCATTTATTTTAGGTTATCCGGGCGGGACCATGCGATACCGGACATCCTATTCCGTTGACTGGAATCTGAACCACTCATTGTCGTTCAGAATAAAAATATTCCGTGATTTAATTGATGTTCTTGAAGCTGAAAGCAAGAACAATGAAGAACTCACCATCAAATTTTCCTCTAAAATTAGAGGTTTGAACAATGCTCTAAAAAACAATCAGGGCATGGTTGAAGGATTAAAGAAATCCAATTTATTGGTGAGGAAAAAACAGGAGGAAAAGGAGTTCGCCCGGTTTCTGAATAATAACCGAAATTTAAATAAAGAGTATAGCGATGTTCTCCCTTCCATTGACAAGGTATACCGGGAACATGCTTTTGGGTTTGAAACAGACAGCTACTTAAATTATCTAAGATTCGCATTCACCCTTTCGAATGCCATAAAAATTCAAAAGTGGAGTGAAGAAAAAGAGAAACCTGATGCCGAAAGAGAGCCGGGTTATTTAGATTTTCAAATTCCCAATATGCGCAAAAGAATGGGATTAGGTTTTCGAGATTATCATGCGCCCACCGATGCTAAAGTCCTGAAGTACTTTCTGGTCAATATGGCAAATATACCGGAGGACCAACATCCTGAATTTCTCCGGGATATAATCGCGGGACAGAATATAAAGGAATATGAAAGAACAATCGGTGATTTTATTGAAACGCTCTATGCCAATACAGGAATTGTAAAAAAAGAAGAATGTATGAAAATGTTTGATCTTTCGCTGGCAGAGCTTGACGTACTGGCAGATCCATTCATCGAATTTGCTATAAAAGTAAATGCCGCTCTTAAAATCAATAAAAAGAAAAACGACAAATTTAACGGAACCATAACCGTCTTGCGACCGAGATATTTCAAGGCTTTAGCTGAATGGAAGGGCGGCGATATGTATCCCGACGCCAATCGCACCATTCGCTTTACTCATGGAACAATTAAGGGCTATTTTCCCCGCGACGGCGTTTATTATAAGCATCTCACGAGTTTAAGGGGCGTGATTGAAAAGAATACGGGCGAAGAGCCTTTTGATGTGCCGGAAAAAATAGTTAATCTGCGCACAGAACATGATTTCGGCGAATATATGGATAAAAAGCTGGGCGATGTTCCCGTCGCTTTTCTGGCTACCACCGACATCACCGGCGGCAATTCCGGCAGTCCGGTCATGAACAGCAAAGGAGAGATCATCGGGTGCGCTTTTGACGGCGTTTATGAATCCATGACCAGCGACTGGCAATTTAATGATCGGTTAACGCGCACAATCAGCGTTGATTCCCGCTATATTCTTTTTGTGCTGGATAAGTTTAGCGACGCCAAACAGCTATTAAAAGAGTTGACGATCAAGTAATATGGAACAAGATTCGGACAGGATATCATTAAAGCTTAAGACCCGTTTTATAAAGCCTAAAATTGTGCGCTTCCCGATAATTGATTCTACGAATAGTTATCTGATGAACGCTCATTCTTACAAACCGGGAACAGTTGTGCTGGCGGATTATCAAACTGCCGGGAGGGGTCGGTTCGGCAGAAGCTGGGTCAGTCCACCGGAAGAAGCGCTGCTGTTTTCAATATTGCTGACCGATTTAAAACAAGAGATTCCACTCTATATCTACACGTTTTTAGCTGCCGTTGGTGTATATGACGGTTTAAAACCTCTGATATCCGGGAAATTCAAATTATCCTTAAAATGGCCGAATGATATTCTTCTGAATAATAAGAAAGTGTGTGGCATTCTGGTTCAGAGTAAAACAAGCGGATCTGTATTTTCCCGGCTCGTCATCGGAATCGGGCTGAATATCAATCAGCCGGAAGAGTTTTTCAAGGGCGAACTGCAACACGCAGCATCATTGTATTCAAAAACAGGAAAACGTTTTGATCGAATCCTTGTTTTGACAAATATTTTGCGGAATATTGACCAACAGTTGACTATATTGCGTGAAAAGGGAGAAAAGATTATTTTTAACAAGTGGAAAAATGCCTGCGATTCAATTGGTAGACCGGTGGTGGTGGATGATGGAGAAAGGATACACAAAGGAATTTTTGAGGATATTTCTGAAAACGGCGGACTTGTGTTGAACACGGGCGCTAAAAAGGTCATTTTTCATGCCGCCGATGTAACAATTTTAAAAAGGATACAATAATGATATTAGTTGTTGATATTGGCAACACCAACACTGTAATAGGTATTTATCAAGAAGAGCGACTTTTGGAAAGCTGGCGGCTGGTCAGCTCCCATGCGCGGACAGTTGATGAATACTGGATGGTGGGCAAGCTGTTATGTAACGATGCTGGTATAAATACGGCGGACATCAAGGGCGTGATCATCGGGTCTGTCGTTCCCGAATTGACAAAAAGTTTTGTGAAAATGAGCAGAAAATATTTTTCTCTGGAGCCGGTTGTTGTCGGATATCAATTGAACCTGGGAATGAAGCTTCTGGTCAGAGAACCCAAACAAGTTGGTGCTGACCGAATTTGTAATGCGGTCGCTGGAAAGTGCCAGTATGCGCATCCGCTGATAATTGTGGATCTTGGAACGGCTACGACTTTTGATGTAATTAATAAAAATGGCGATTATATTGGCGGCGCAATATCTCCGGGACTTATAACCTGCTCATTGGAATTGATTCGCAAGGCGTCCCAACTGCATGAAATTGAATTATGCTATCCTGAAAATATTATTGGCAAAACAACCAAGGAGCACCTGCAAAGCGGAATTTTCGCTGGACATATCGCTATGATTGAGGGGCTTGTTGACCGGATAAAATCGGAACTTTCTGATGAGTCGGTCAAAGTAGTTGCCACCGGTGGTTATTGCGAAGAGGTGGTCAAAAACACAAACCGGATTGATATTGCAAATTTAGATTTGACTCTTGAGGGACTCCGCTTAATATATAATTTAAATTCTTAATATAGCGAGGATGGAGGAAATACAATGAAATATACCCAACTCGGGAAACGTGGCCCAAAAGTATCAACTATTGGATTTGGCGCCTGGGCAATCGGTGGAATGAATTGGGGTAAGACAGATGACGATGTTTCAAAAAATGCTCTTCGTGAAGCTTTGGATCAGGGTGTAACTTTTATTGATACAGCTGATGTTTACGGCTTCGGTCATTCGGAAAAGCTGATCGCAGAAGTGATTGCCGAGCGGGGCAAGGGCGACGTGATTATTGCCACTAAAGCCGGCAATGATTTTTATAACGCTAGCGATAGTGACGAGACGGGATACGGACGAATTCGCCAGACATATGATAAAAAATATATCATATTCGCCGCCGAGCAGAGCCTGAAGCGATTAAATGTTGATACGTTGGATATTTTACAACTCCATTCCGGCGACCTGGAAAAATTAGATCGTGATGAACCCTGGGAAGCTCTTGAAAAACTGAAACAGGACGGAAAAATCAGACATGCGGGCTGGAGCATACAATCTTTTCAAGAAACCAATCAGGCATTTATTTTAGATCAATATCACAGTATTATCGATACGATACAGGTGCGGTATAATTTACTCGAACGAGAGGCAGAAAACATCCTTTTTCCAAAAGCCATTGAATACGGAACTGGTGTCATTGTGCGTATTCCAATTTTATTCGGATTACTGACCGGTAAATTCAGTCGCGATTCACGATTCAGTGACGAAGACCACCGGCACATGAATCTATCACCCGAAAAACTCAATGGCTACCTGACAGATCTGGAAAAAGTCAGCTCGCTCTATAAACGTTACCCGGATCAGAGTATGGCGCAGATCAGTCTACGCTTCTGTCTTTCGCACCCCGCCTGTCACGTTGCTATCCCGGGCGCCAAGACACCACTGCAAGTAGGGGATAATTGTGCCGCATCGGATTTGGGGCCCATCTCCCGGAAATATATCCCTTCTATTAAATGAGAAAGAGTGAAAACCTGATAAAATAACCCAAAACCAGATTTTTAGGGAAAAACAGAAATTTTGTTATTATATTTATTTTCCATGAACCAATTAAGAAAAATATTTATACTTTTCGTAATAGTATGGTTGACCATACCGCGACAGGCACGCGGGAGAGAAACCTACCGGTATGAACTGGATTTTATATTTATACCGGCTGTTGATATTGTAATGGAAATAACCGACACCATCTATTCGGAAAATCAATCACTGGCGTTGCTGCAGTTTCATACAAAGACCAGGCCGGTATTTAACCATTTTTTTGAAGTTGATAACGTTTATAGCTTATTCCAGCGAGAAGAGCATTGAACAACCAAATATATCTCAAGAGATCAGGACAATATATTCAGAGAAAACCGACGTGTTCTACTGGAAAATAGCGTCTTCGGAAGGACAGAAATTTATCTGGCTGGAACAGGCAGAACAGCGCCGCATTGTAAAAGCGGAATTCTACCTTGGTCTCGCCCGGCTGGTTGCAAAATTAGATTCAGGCAGAAATGAAATTTTCCCGTAACATCTATTTTTTTCTATACCGCAACAGGCGGTTCATTACAACCTGGACAATTATTATTCTGGCGGTTGTGCTGGGATTATACCTAAAAATCGACA
>JADHWC010000071.1 GCA_016783665.1 Fidelibacterota bacterium
GAACCGTTCAGGGTAGAGTTGTTGACAAAACAACCGGAGAAGGAATTGCAGGCGCAAATGTTATTGTCGAGGGCACAACATTAGGCGCCGCGACGGACGTTGATGGAAATTTTGCAATTATTGATGTTCCGGCAGGAACGATTAAGATTGTTGTTTCCGTGATCGGATATGCAAAAGTCGATCAGGAAGTTACTGTTACGAGCGGAAGCGCTGTAAAGGTTAACTTTCAATTGGAAAGAGAAACACTCGAATTAGGCGCGTTGGAAGTTTTGGCGTCACGCGCAACCAGGGAAACACCTGTTGCCTACACAAATGTTGAAAAAATCGAAATTGAATTGTCCTTAGGTTCACGGGATATGCCGATGGTTTTAAACACAACTCCGAGTGTTTATGCCACCGAGCAGGGCGGCGGGAGGTTCAAACAGGAATTTGGCAGCGGTGGTTTTTTTAAAAGTACACTCAGTTATGCTTCGGGCTTAATTAATGACAAGTTCGCCATAAGCGGACTTGTCGTACGTAAAACCGGCGATGGTGTTATTGATAAAGCCTGGACAGATGCCTGGGCTTATTATCTGGGTGCCAGCTATCAAGCCAATAAAAACAACCGTTTTGAATTCTTTGCACTCGGCGCACCGCAGCGTCACGGACAGATGCGCTATGCCCAAAATGTTGCAGCCTATGATCATGAATATGCTGAAGAGGTGTTTGATAAATCAGTTCTGGACCTCGATGCGGATGCTAGCGGTGTCGCTGATGTGTTTGAAAAATTCCCCGAAGCAGGTAGAACTTATAATGAAAACTGGAATACAGTATCCAAGGACTATAAAGGCAAACAGTACTATTATATGTACGGAGACAAAGAGGGGGATCGCTACGACCCGAACTTCCTCAATGAAAGCGAAAACTATTATCACAAACCTCAGGTCAATCTTAACTGGTATTTGACGATTAATGAAAAAATGCGTCTTTCAACGGTTGCCTATTTCTCCGGTGGTTCCGGTGGTGGTGTCGGTACTTTTGGAGACTTGATTTGGACACAAACAAATCTTCCATCTCGTATCGCCGACTGGGATGCTACTATTGCGATGAATCAAAGTGATAAAACAAGGAAAGACGCCGCTAAACCTGCCGGTGAATCAGCAGGATTTCTGCGCAATAGTTACAATCGCCAATGGACGATTGGAGCCATTTCAAAATTGAATTATGACGTCAGTAAAAAAATGAAAGTTCAGTTGGGTATTGATTTGCGTACGGCGGAAATCGAACATGGTCGTGAAGTTCGTGACCTCTTAGGGGGCGATTATGCGGTTAATGGAAAACTTGATTACTATGCCGGAACTTACTCTAAATTTTTCAATGAGTTTGATCATGTCTATATTGGTGATTCACTGGATTATGCAGCAACATATGCTAATGCAAAAGACAAAAAATTAGGCGATATTATCGATTACCATAATCACAATACCGTTGACTGGATAGGCTTCTTTGGTCAGGCTGAATACAAAACCAATCTGTTCTCCATCTATGGGATGGCTGGCTATTCAATGATTAAATACGGGCTGGTGGATCACTTTAAGAAAGCGGAAAATTACACGGCTGAATATGTGACCTCAACCGACGATGGTGAATTGGAGATTATTGCCGATTGGATTTCTGCTATTCAGTTTAAAACAGGTGGTTTATACAAAGTCACTGATAACATGGAAGCCTTTGCTAATTTCGGTTATGTCGAGAAAGTGCCGATTCTGGATAATATCATTGATGACGTTGAAATCGCCCTCGCTCCGGACCCAACAAATGAGAAGTTTATCAGTACTGAACTTGGTTTAAATTTCAGAGCGCTGGCTGACAAACTCGTCACCAAAATCAACCTGTATAATACTAACTGGGAAGACCGAAATCTTGTTAAAGCTGTTACTACCGGACAAGGATCCAGTGGTGATACTGACCTTATTTTCCTGACCGGGCTTAATCAGTATCATAGAGGTTTCGAGTTACAACTTGCCTATCAGCCGATGCGGTTGTTTCGTCTTGATGCTGCTATGTCCTATGGCCATTGGATATATACCGATGATGCTGAAGGAACTTATAAGGATGTAGAAGCAGATACTACTGCGAAATATACGTATGCGGTTAAGGATCTGATGGTTGGCGATATGCCTCAAACCATCTGTTCTATCACAGGTTCTCTCTTCCCGATCAAAGGTCTGACAATAGCAGCAACATTTAATTACTATGATCGCTTTTGGGCAAATTGGGATCCGACGAACAGAAAAATTGTATCTGGTGTTGATCCGGATCGTGATCAGAACTGGGAAGTTCCAGCCTACGGAAAAGTTGATCTCCATATGAAATATGATATTCCGGTAAATTTTGGAAGTGTTAATTTCCAGGCCTACCTGCATGTGTTTAATGCATTAGACGCTATCTACATTCAGGATGCTGTGGATAATAGCCAGTACAATGCATTTACAGGTGATGGTAAAAATCATGCTGCTGATGATGCAGAAGTCTATATTGGCATGCCGCGTCGCATCAATTTTGGACTGAATATTAATTTCTGATCTTATTCAGAACAGATCATTTCGAAGAGGGTTGGATTTTCCAGCCCTCTTTTTTTTGGAGAAAATATGTCTTAGATTCCTGTTATGAAAAAAATAAGTCTTATCCTCAATTTATTTTTCATAATCATTCCTTTTACACAACTTTCATCCGCGGGGAAAGTCTATCTCGTTCTCGGCTCCGACACTGCTATATGGGACGGATTAGGTGTCAGTAAATATAATTGTACTTTAAATCTCGGTCTGTACACAGATCCATCCCGGAATTGCTTCGCAGTCATGGATCCCTCCTGGCGATCTCAATTTATAGATTCCTATGGAAATCCACTGAAAATGACCTGGTGGATGATGGCTGGGGCGCAGTTTCGTCATGCGACTAATACCAATATTCCGGTTCCCAATATCATGACGCTTTATTTGATACAAAAATATCATGGCAAAAATGTCGAAATAACCGGCGATGAATTATCCTTGCATTATCACACCTGGAAATGGACGGATTATGATGGCGATGGAGTCTGGTTTTGGAACCAGGCGCAGGATTTTTTGGAGTGTAAAGAAGATTTCGATTATACGCTTGCTCAATTTCTTCTGGAAGAAGAAGTATTTCCGATCTCCTTCCGCAGCGGCTGGCACTATATGGATAACAATTGGCAACACTATTTAAACGAACTTCTCCCCTTTTCTCTGCATCATGATTATCCTCATGTGCGGCTTAGCGATACTGAACCTACCGATAATATTTACGACTGGTCGATTTCTCCATCAGTATGGATTCCATTTCATCCTGCTCAGGATGATTACCGGATTCCCGGCGATATGCCCGGCTGGAATGTGCGCTCGGCTCATTTCAGTACAACACGGGCAAATGATTATCTCTATGATATATTTAAAGCAGCACATGAAGGTATCGATCAAGTCGCCTGTATTTGGGGGCACTTACCGGAAATGGACTTCCTGGAAAATATCGCCGCTATCGATAGTTTAACACATCGTGCCTTAGAAAAATATTCAGACGTTCAATTCCGCTATTGTACGGCAGTGGAAGCAATGCAACTATGGATGGGGAGTGAAGATCTTACCGCGCCACAATTGATGATTAACGAAGAATTATCCGGTGACAGCCTGTATTTGCAGATTCAAAGCAGCGAGCCTATTTTTCAAAAGACTCCTTTCGTTGCTGTAAAAGATATCTATGAAAATTACCACATCGTGCCCTGCATTGAAACCGGTTCACAGACATGGCATACTTCAAAACCACTGGAAAAAGGCATGCTGGCAAAAATCGGCGTCACGGTTTGCGATTCAGTAGGGAATCAAACCCGGGAATTTATTACCTACCAGCCGGACGATTTGTATATCGATAATGATGATCCCGAATATATGGAATTATCAGGTAGCTGGTCTTTAAATCAAACAGCCGCCTGGGGAACAGGTAGTCGAATAGCGCATATTGAAGCCGGCGATACTATCAGTGCGAAATGGACCCTATCAGCAGAAAAGGCTGGATTATATAATGTCTTTATCCAGATACCTGAAGTTGATAATGCGGTTGAACAAATGCAGTTTATCTTTTTTAAGAACGCTATGCCGGTTTGCACGACCAACATCACTTCCGGATTGAGACCGAATGAGTGGAATTACTTAAACAGCATTAACCTGAATCCCGGCGAGGAGAATTATATCCTCATGGAAGTTACGGGAGATAATCAAGCCGGTAAACAAGCAGTGAGCGATGTACTGAAAATCTCCAGTCTTATACGTCCAAGGGATCTGGTACTCCGTACGCGTTTATTGAATTTCACAGAAGTAAGTCAATACGACACAGTCAGCAAGGTTATTTCTGTGTTCAATGCCGGCATCGAAGCGCTTACGATCAACGGCTATTTTGAAACCTGTAACGATAATATTGAGATAATCAATGACACCGATGAGACCATTTTTGTGCCGCCAATGTCAGAGATAGGGATTCCTGTTCGCTTTTATTTTCCAACGAAGGGAACTCTTAACGACACAATGTTGATTCAGTCTGACGACCCTTTGGAACCAGTGGTGAAAATCGAGCTTATCGCACGGGTTGAAGATTATTTCGAAATTGTTGATAATGAAGACTCCGGTTTTTATAAAGAATTCGGAGCCTGGCATTATAGCAACGCGCAAGCCTATGGTCCTACAAGTCGTTACGCTTACTTGAATCAGAATCCACCAGCCGCAGCGGAATTTTGGACAAAAGTAAAAAAAGACGGGCTCTATAAAATCTCCGAGATAGTTCCCACAACGGTTAATTCAGTAGATAAAGCGCTCTATATCATAAGCGTGGAGGGGCTTATGGTAGATTCTATAATCACTGATCAAAACGAAGGTAGTGGTTTATGGAAACCTCTGGGCAGATACAACATACTCAAGGATCAGACTGTGAAAATACGAGTTGTCGATACGCAACAAAGTACCGTTGGACCGGTACTGAGAGCCGATGCGATTAAAGGAGCATGGATTGATGAAGTACAAGCAATTGCAATAACTGATCATACATTCCCTTTGAAATTCGCGCTGGAATCCAATTATCCCAATCCTTTTAATAATCAAACGACAATCAGATATTCTGTTGCTTCTCCCACTCAGGTTGAACTCATTATATATGATATCCTTGGTAAAGAAGTAGAACATTTAGTTGACGAATATAAGAATTCGGGTAAATATTCTATCCAGTGGAACTCAAATACAATGTGTTCAGGACTCTATATTTATGTTCTTAAAACTGATTTTAAGACGTTTTCAAAGAAAATGATATTAATGAAATAGAACATGAACAGCCTTAAAAAGCATTATTTCGGTGTAAAAATAAAAACATCTAAAATATCCGGTAATTATCTTGACATAAGAAAGCAAAATGATTAAAATTTTCTGCTTTTTTATTTTGAATATTTTTAGCGAAAAATCAAGATATTATGGAAAGACTAAGAGATATAATCAAAAGCGGAAAATTTGTCATTGGTGCAGAGCTGGTGACCACGAGAGGCAAGCTACAACAGAAAAACGGGCAGATGTTGCTCAAGCTTGCCGAAGATCTTAGCATAGATGAACGTCTTGACTGGATATCCTTAACCGATAATGCCGGCGGAAATCCGATGATTGCGCCCGACATCGTTGCCAGACAGGTGCTGCAGAGGGGCAAGAATGTTGTCGTCAACATTACCTGCAAAGACAGCAGCAGGAATATGCTCGAAAGCCTCGCCTGGAAATATGCCAGCGAAGGGATTGAAAACATGATGGTGCTAACTGGTGATTATCCAGTCGATGGTTACCGGGGAATTGCCTATCCGGTTTTCGATCTGGATTCGGTGGGGCTATTAGAAATGCTGACCGATATGAATACTGGTCTGAGAGTCAACAGCCGGAAATCGGGTAGGTTTATCAATCTGGGCAGCACGGACTTTTTCCTGGGATGCACGGTCTCGCCGTTCAAACTGACCGAAGCCGAGTTGGTCATGCAATACGAAAAGCTCCGACTAAAATTGAAAACCGGCGCCGATTTTATCATTCCACAGATGGGATACGACATCCGGAAATCGCATGAGCTCCTATGTTTCCTGAAAGAACACAAGTTTAATGTTCCCCTGATTGCGAATGTATATTTATTGTCTCCCGGTGTTGCCCGGACGTTTAATAACGGCATGATTGCCGGCTGTGTTGTTTCTGACCCGCTACTCGAACGGGTAAATAAAGCAAAGCAATCAGCGGACAAAGGGAAAAAGTTTTTCATTGAATTTGCCGCTAAACAGCTAGTCGCTTATAAAGACATGGGCTATAACGGCGTTCATATCGGTGGCTTTGATAATTATAAAGATTTTGCAGCTATCTTAGAACAAGCGAAAGAATATGAATCAGCACCGTGGTGTGATTTTGTTAAGGAACTGACGAATCCGAGAGCGAACGAATTCTATTTATACGTAAAAGATGAAAGCACGGGGCTTGCCGATAGGCAACAGAAAAACCCTGTTTACATTAATTATCAGAAAAAAAACTACGCAAAGCATGTTACCCTGGCGTATCGTTTTTGCAGAATTGTCCACAGGATTTTCTTTTCTTATCATTCTCCCATGTTCGGCTTTTGTAAATTTATCTACAGTGTGCTGGAAAAAAAGCGGCTCAAGGCATTGAATAAACTGGCTTACTTCAATGAAAAAATGTGGAAAGTCGCTTTGTTCGGCTGTAAAGAATGCGGTGACTGTTCCTTGCCGGATATTACCTACTTGTGTCCCGGCGAGCAGTGTGCTAAAAACCAGCGCAATGGTCCCTGCGGCGGCAGTCTGAACGAGCGTTGCGAACTAACCCAAAGGGAAAAAGACTGTATCTGGGTAAAGGCTTATTACCGGAATAAATACTATAACGGCAATAATGCAGGTTTGCTTAACAGAAAACCAGTCATTAAGGATAATTCGCTAAGATACACATCAGGCTGGGCTAATTGCTTCCTGCTGAGAGATCATAAAGCCTATGAAAAAGTTCATGATGAAAATTGTTAAAAAAACCATACATAAAAAATTGCTGTTTTATCTGGTCCCTGTATCTATAATATTAATTCAAAGGGCTTTAATCAATCCAAGAAAATGATACTGATGAAAGCCTTATTTCGGTGCAAAAATAAAAATATCCGGTAATTATCTTGACATAAGAAAGCAAAATGATTAAAATTTCTGGCTTTTTATTATTAAACTTTTAAGCAGTAAACAATGAAACAACTAAACGACTTTATAGACTTCTTTGCACAAAATAGTTCGGTATATCCCTTTATAATACACGGTGATTATCAGCTCACATTTAAGGATGCATCATCCCAGATACAATCTCTGACAAATAAATTTATAAATACCGGGGTCAGACCCGGTCAGACTGTCGGCATTTTGCTTCAAAACTGTCCGGAATTCATTATTTCATATTTGGCGATTTTAAATACCGGTGCAATTGCAGTGCTTTTACCATGGACGGTTTCTAAAGATGAGGTCGCCACACTTGCAACTACAACTCGTATTGATACTCTGATTTATTCAGGACACTTCCAGGAATATGCCGATAGTATCTGCGATCTTTGTGCTAAACCTATTAAATGTTTCGTGCTTGACGGTGAAACAGATCATCGTACAGAGAACCTTCGTGATTGCCTAAATATCCGTGGCGGAACTAAGCATCAATTACCAAATAAGGATAAAAACAACGCCGTTATTTTATTTAGCGCCGGAGATTACACTCATCCCAAATCCCTCGTTTTTACACATGACAGCCTGTCTGAAACAGCGGTGTCATCTATCGAACAATTTCCTAAAAATTATAAGTTCAGATTATACACCAGTCTTCCCTACTTTCACTACTTTCCCTTTTCACTTGTCATCAATCTGGCAATTGTTTCAGGAAGCACTATTATCATTCCAGTTGATGATTCGCGGGGAGCGCTTTATTCATCGATTTACGATCATAAGGTAAATACTTTTATCAGTAATAGTGGATTTATACAAGAATTAACCGGTGACGAACACCTTGAACCTGAAAAACTCAATTCTATTGATTTCTATATTCCGGCTGGCGATAGTTTTTCTATAAAAACAAAAGACCTTATTTATCGACGCTATGGCGCGATTGTTATGGAAGCCTATGGCGTTGCCGAAGCGCCTGTAATCACAATGAATCTAAACTCAAATAGAAACATTTCATTGTCCGTCGGTAAGCCTCTCTCCTGTTGTGAAATATTGATAGTTGATGAGAACGGCAATGAAGTTGCCGATGGACAACCGGGTAATCTGATGGTTCGTGGTAAAAATGTATTTCACCATTACTTTGATCAATATAGGGGAAATGGAAGAGAACCTGATGAATGGATTGACACCGGCGATATTGCGAGAAGAGACAGCGAAGGATTTCTATATTGGGAATGCAAGCAATCAGACCGTTTTTATCGAAAGGGATTTCAAGTGCTACCAAAAAATATTTTGGATGTAGTCATTCAACATCCAAATATCCGCGAAGCCACTATATTGCATTCAAATGACAGTGAATGGCATAACGAAATTCAACTGGCGGTAACACTCTTTGATAATGAATCTCCGGATAAAGAAGAATTAATCAAATTCTGTAAAGAGAAATTACCAAAATATTTAGTGCCCAATGATATTACTGTTTTTGATCATTTTGAACGAAACTGCATCGGGATCATTAAAAAATCACAATTACATCAAAATGAAAAAGTCAGGAAATAAAGGAGGATTGTTTTGAAAGAATTCCAAACTAATGAAATTCGAAATATTGCTGTTTTAGGTCATGCATCCACTGGAAAAACATCTCTTGTCGAGGCATTGCTTTATACTGCCGGTGCCACGACTCGTTTAGGAATAATTGATGACGGGACAACGGTTTCCGATTATAACGAAGATGAGATTAGTAGAAAATTCTCCATTTCTTCTTCTCTGACCCATTGTGAATGGGCAAAATTTAAAATTAATATTCTCGATACTCCCGGATACCTTGATTTTATCGGCGAAGCAAAAGCAATCACCCGTGTTAGTGACCTTAGTTTAATTGTTGTACACGCTCAAACCGGTGTCGAGGTGGGAACTGAGCTGGTTTTTAATTTTACAAAAGAAGAAGATTTACCGGTCTGGTTTGTCATTAATATGCTAGATAAGGAGCATGCAAATTTTGATAAGACATTACAAGGATTGAAAGAATCATTTGGAAAACATGTTGTTCCGCTACAAATTCCCGTCAATCAAGGCATAGATTTCGATGCAATTGTTGATATTTTAGCAAATAAAGTATATCGCTACTCTAAGGACGGCAAAGGCACTGCAGTTGATGAGGAAGTACCGGCAGATCTTCAGGATACTGTTAATACTCTCCGCGAAGAATTAATCGAGTTTATTGCCGAATCCGATGATGCTTTGCTTGAAAAATATTTTGAAGAGGGCGCGCTTACTGAAGAAGAATTACTTGAAGGTCTTAAAAATGCCATTATCAATCGGAATCTCTTCCCTATTTTTGCTACTTCCGCTTTTAATAATATCGGCGGTTCTGCTCTCCTCGACTCTATCGTCAAATATGCGCCCGCACCCGACTATAAAAAAGTCGTATCCGGTGAATACAAAGGTCAATCTGTAGAAAGAAAAGTGAACGATGATGAACCGGTATCCATGTTCGTATTTAAGACAATAAGTGAAAAACATATTGGCGAGTTATCAATATTTCGTGTGATGTCCGGTACGGTTCGTTCCGGTTTGGATTTGATTAATGTAAAATCCGGAAAGAGCGAGCGCCTTGGACAAATTTACATTGTAAACGGTAAAGATAAACTTGAGGTTGCCCACCTTCATGCAGGTGACATCGGAACGGTTGTAAAATTGAAAAATACGCATACAACCGATACTCTCGCAGATTCAAAATCACCGGTTAAATATCCGAAAATCAAGTTTCCAGAACCCGTCCTGCAGGTAGCGATTGTCCCAAAATCCCGCGGTGATGAAGACAAAATTAATTCCGGACTGCAAACCTTATCTGATGAAGATCCAACTATAACATATCACTATGATCCCGAACTTAAACAGACTATCCTTTCCGGGCAGGGCGAACTTCACTTCACTATTTTGTTAGAACGCCTTAAACAAAAATTCAACGTAGAAGTCGATCAATTACCTCCCCGCATTCCTTATCGTGAAACTATTAAAAAACAAGGCTCGTCAAAATATCGTCATAAAAAGCAATCCGGCGGCGCCGGACAATTTGCCGAAGTATGGATGCGCATTGAGCCGGCGGAGCGCGGTACAGGTATCGAATTTACAAATACTCTCACGGGACAAAACGTCGACCGCGTTTTTGTGCCTTCTGTTGAAAAAGGTGTTAAAGCGGCTTGTGAAGAAGGTATCCTTGCTGGCTATAATGTCACTGATGTAAAAGCTATATTTTACGATGGTAAAATGCACACTGTCGATTCAAAAGATATTGCTTTCCAGATTGCCGGTAAAGGCGCATTCAAAGAAGCCTTTATGGATGCTAACCCGATTCTTTTAGAACCGATTTTTGATTTAACCGTTATTGTTCCCGAAGAGTTTATGGGTGATGTAATGGGTGATATCTCTGTTAGACACGGAAAAATCCAGGGGATGGATTCTGAAGGCTCTTTCCAGAAAATTAATGCCAAAGTACCGTTGGCTGAATTATATCGGTACAGCACTTCTCTCCGCTCGATGACTCAGGGAAAAGGAATGCATCACCAAAGTTTCTCCCATTACGAAACGATGCCGCATGAACAACAGCAAAAGGTTGTCGCTGAATATAAACGGAAACGTGAAGAGGAACATTAATCTCAATGAAACGAATCTGGGCGCCCTGGCGAATCGAATATATCAAAGGACCGAAGGAAGAAGGCTGTTTCTTCTGTAAATATTCACAAGAAAATAATGATCGGAAACGGCTGATTGTTCATCGGGGACAAAAATCTTTTGTTATAATGAATTACTATCCTTATAACAACGGTCATTTGATGATCACTCCCTACCAACATATCAGTGATTTTGATGATTTAGATGATCAAACAAAGCTTGAAATGATGAATTATATTAATGTCTGCACAAAAGCTCTAAAAGAAAAACTTCGCGCAGAAGGATTCAACATCGGAATAAATATTGGACAGGTCGCCGGCGCGGGAGTAAAAGATCATCTTCATATTCATGTGGTTCCACGCTGGAATGGCGACACTAATTTCATGCCCACTATCGGCAGCACCAAAGTCATCAGTCAGGGGCTTGAAGACGCCTGGAAATCTTTGAAGCAATATTTCGATAATTTTGATAACTAATTGACTATCGCTGATTTTTAATTTAAATTAGCATGCTTTTTTTGAATGATTCCAGAGTAGCTCGGTTGGTAGAGTCCGGCAGCCGCCGGATTAACCACTATGTTATTTAAAAAACTTTATAGTTTTAGTTGGGTTGAAAGATTTTTTATAAGTGATTCCGGAGTAGCTCAGCTGGTAGAGCAGGTGGCTGTTAACCACTTTGTCGGGGGTTCGAGTCCCTCCTCCGGAGCAAAAAAAAACAGCTATAAATAGATACCCACGCCTTTACAGACGTGGTTCTTTTCACAGTTCAAGCTCCGCTTGTCCTGTGTCTTCCTTGCCCTGCATTTCCACGTATTTTCGAATCACTTCCTCATTAATGCCAACTGTCGATACGAAATATCCTCT
>JADHWC010000072.1 GCA_016783665.1 Fidelibacterota bacterium
TGGTTTTTGCGAATTGATTTAAATTTAACATCTACCTTTTTATAAAAATCCTTATCAATTTTTATTGCTTCTTTATATAATTCAGATGATTTAATATGATCCGAATTTTCATAGCTGGCAGCAATTTGGAAGACAGATTCGGCATAATTTTGTTTTATTTTTTCTATATATGATATATCCATATCTTGACACAAGACATAATTTTCAATTGCTGTGTCATAGTTACCATTAAAAAATTCTTTTTCGGCAATTTTGAAATATCCTGTGGCAATATTTTCAGTTATTGATTTTCTATCAAAACTATTAGATACATCGTAATCTAAACAAAGGGAGTAGTTCTCATTAGCTGACAAATAATTCCCATCTAAAGTTGCTTTTTCTGCAATTTGATAATAACAAGAAGCAATTTTTTCTGATAAAATTATAGTTTTTGTGTCATCCACAAATTGTAATGTTTGTTTATAATTTGATATAGCATTTACAAAATCATTTTCATCGGCAAGTTTATTTCCTTCTTCGATCAAATTGGATACTTTTTGATTAATTTCAATTCGTGCTTCTTCAGCAAGCGGCATATCGCCTATGGTATAACTATCACTCAGAATTACAATTCCAACATTTTCGGATTTCAAAGGGATATTTGTAAAATAAATATCCCACAGTTCTCCAGCTGATCCCGTTGACTGCATTTCATATGTATGTTGGTCCATTTCAGTGATTGTTCCAAATATAGTTCTTATCGTTATTGAAGAGGGAGTTTTCATAACATATCTTCCACGTAATATATCTTTATAGTAAATATGAAAATTGAAAATATCTGAATCCCAAGAATTTATTGGAGACGAAGATTCAATATGATTTCTTCCATAAAAATCAATTCCATATGATACCCCAAATCTTGTTCGACTTCCAACATTTTGTGCTACCACTTCAGCTTTAATGTCACCATTTTTTAAAATTTTTACATCATTGAAATGGATTCTAACTTGTCCTGATAATATAGAGACCGAAAAAAGAACTGAAAAAGATAGTGAAACAAATAACTTTTTTATTCTCATAGTTTCTCCTCAATATTTTACTAATTTTTGAGATCACCTGCCATTATGGAGTGTAGCGGGATAGCGGTCAAGTACAGTGCCTTTTTATGCCTTTTTTCCATCATATTTATCCAAATACAACCTTGCCAAATCACAACCTTCATCAGTATTGATGATTCCCGCTTTGTGGAGCGCCCTTGTCACACCCCAAAAGTATATGGATTTATAATGCTTATTTCTTCTCCGACCAGCGGGATGTGGAAGTTGCTGAACATAATATGATTCTTTGACAAACGATTTAACCCAACGTTCAACAGCAGAACCAACAGCAAATATTACTTTTGGCTTTAATATTGAAATTTCTCTTTCTAAGAATTCTGAAAAGCAGTTTGTAATTGTCTCATCTCTATAAGAGGATAGTCCCTTAAATTTACCGTCCTCGTTGTTTAACCCACATTTAACAAGGTTTGTCATGTAGACATTAGCAAGTTTAAAGGTCTGGATTGCACTCAAAACAAATCCGCCATACTCGCCTCCCCTAAATCGCTCAGGATAGGCAACATACTCTTGATCCTCATGTATCCAATACCAATCTTTTGAAGGATGCTTTGTGTATCCCTCATGCGGTACTTCCTTGTAAATTCCGTAGTCAAGGCTTGGCGCCTCATATAAGAACAAGACAGGATCGTGATGCCAATTCGATGTATCTTGTTTGACTTTCATAGCCCGGAAGAAATCACTCGAATGTGCTCCGTGAGATATGTTGGTGAGTTTATATGAATCATCATCTTTTGAAATATTGCACCCTTTTTCTTCACAAGAAATGCAATATCCATTTATGGGCGCGTGCTCATATCCATTGTTTTTGTAATCATCATATGTATATATTGTGACGTCGGGAACTCCAACTGAAATCAATTTTTCAAAATTGAGTTTTCGTAGATCTTTCATCTTGAACTCCTTTAATTGTACTTTTTCGATTTTATTAAGTATTTGCATAATTGTCAATAGATGTAAAATTTTTCATATATCAGCCCTTCTCTTAGAGTTCTCCACGAGATAGCAGTCAAATATCTCCACATATCATCAGGTTTTGTTGAAAAATTTAAAAATATCACAACAATTGCCCATTTCTGATATACATCTCATTACAAAGAGAAATTAAATCTTGAACAATCAGGAATCAAGTAAAAATAAAAGATTCTTCTACTTCGGATACCATTATTTGAATAAACCTGACAGGTGTACTTTAATTTTCTTACTGCTCCGTCAAGTCTGAGGACATGACACAACGAGAATAACTATTTGAAAGCAATACCAAGATACGTTCTTCAGGGTGAGAGAAATGACAGGATTGATTAAAGAAGGAATATTCTAATTCTTTTAAAAAATAATTGTAAATTTGCAGGGCTATGAGACACGCGTATTATTTATTAAAAATTGCAGTATTTGTTGTTTTTAACGGTTCTGTCCTGTTTGGAAGCGGCATACCGGTATCCATCGACGATCCGGTATATGAATTTTTAAAGCGCATGGAAACCCGTGGAACAATCACCAATTTTAATGACGCCTCGCTTCCGTTAAATCGCAGCGAAATTGCCAACTACATTTGCGAAATTCAAAAGAATGATTTCCTGCTCAATTCCTTAGAAAAAGCGCTTTTACGAGAATATTTAGCAGATTATCGCCGTGAAATTTCAGATAATATTCATATTGATTTAGAAGCTGACCAGACGGTTCAGGCGCCGTTTTTAATGAAGGGCGGCGTTAAGAAAAGGTTTAGGGATATTTTCAACAGAACCGACGGCGCGGAAGAAAAACATCTGCTGGTTTGTGAGGAAGATAAACATTTTATCTGGTTGGATATTGAAGAAAGTGTGAAGTTTGAATTTAAAAATGGTGAGCCGCGCCGGCTCGAATCCGATGCTTTTATTTTTCGGGGGAATCTCGGTGGAAAATTAAGTTTTTACCTGAACGCTTTCCGCTACAGAAAAACCTGGAACCCTGCATTTACCGATACTCTGCAAGAACAACATGGTAATTGGGGGATGTATCAACCCAACAAACTCTACACTTTTGATAATACTCATTCCGCCCTGGTGTTTCGTGACGACTATTTTGATCTGGGAATATTCCGACAGCCGGTTTTGTGGGGACGCAGTTTTTCTAACAATATTATCCTTTCAGACAATCCCTCTGTGTTTACCTATCTTGGATTTAACAGCTCCTGGAAAAATATAGAATTCAGTTTTATACACGGCTCACTGCTAAATGACAGCACATCGATAAAAAGCGCGCCTGATGATGTCAGAAACCAGCAAAAATATTTAGCCATTCATAGAGTAGATTTTCCTTTGCTTTCGGGTAAGATTCAGATAGGCTTGACCGACATTGTGGTTTACGGCAACCGCTCTCTGGAATTGTCTTATCTGTCGCCTACCAATTTTTTCTGGACGGTCGGTCATAATCTTATGGATCGTGATAATTCCTTATTGGCAGTAGATTTTAAGCTGCTTTATTTTAAAAATATAGAATTGTACGGTTCTCTTTTCCTTGACGAATTACGCTTAAGCGAACTGGGCAAACAGTGGTGGGCTAACAAACAAATTCTCCAGGGAGGAATATGCTGGTCGCCTATTCTCCTATCGTTACCGGTAGATTTTCAGGTAGAATTTACCGCCGCCCGCCCCTGGGTTTATACACATAAAACTCTAACGACTAATTATACTAACAATGCGCTCTGCCTGGGATTTCCGGAAGGACCAAATTCGCAGATGCTGTTTTTTCGTGGAGAAACAAATTTTACAAGAAGGACAAGGCTTTCCTGTGAGTTTAAACACCTCAAACATGGCGTTGATGAAAACGGAGATTTTTGGGGCGGCGACGTCACCAGTCGATATACTTTAAGAGATGCAACTTATGAAAATTCCACCAAATGGCTGATGGGTCCCATTCAGACGACAAATTCTTTTGATATCAGATTAACTTATGAAATATTTAACGATTCTTTTATAAATACCGGTATATATTATATTAACAAGGAATTGAACGGTAAAACCACATACGATACTTTTTTCTTTGTTGGTTTAAAAATAAATATCTAACAAGTGTTTATTACAATTTTAAGTCTGGTTTTAGGTTCAGGATATTTCCTGCTTATGTCGTTTATTTCTCTGGCGCTGGGGAAATTGAAGCGTTACAGAGAAAAATACTTTCCTTTTATTTCGGTTGTTGTTGCCGCCAGAAATGAGGAAAAAAGCATTGAAATTTTACTTAAAAGCCTTTCGGATCTAAAACATGATTCCACAATGTTTGAAATAATTCTAGTGGATGATGATTCCGGTGATAATACTAGATCAATAATGGAAAAATACTCGTCTGAACATAACAATTGGAACGTGTTATATCATCGGAAAAGTTCTGGCTCACTGAAAGGGAAAAAAGGAGCGCTGGCACTTGGTATTGAAAACAGCAAAGGTGAAATAATTCTTACTACCGATGCCGATTGTTTTGTTCCTGAAAATTGGATTAAAAGTATGATCGGTTGTTTTAAACCGGATGTAGGAATGGTATTGGGACATAGTCCGGTTAGACGCCAAAAAGGTTTTTTCAACATTTTGCAGAGATTTGATACAATTTGTGAATCCGCTATCGCCGCCGCTAGCAGTTACATCAACAAACCGACTCATTCTAACGGAAGAAATTTAGCATTTAGAAAAAAAACGTTTTTAGAAGTAGGGGGCTACAATAAAATATCTCAGATTAGTACCGGTGACGACTTTTTTCTATCGAAAATCATAAGTACGGCAACCAAATGGAAATTCATCTACAATACCGATCCGAATAGCTTCGTTACGACAAAACCAGAAAGATTTGGGAAAAAATATATTCATCAGCAATTAAGAAGAAACAGTAAGGCTTTTTATCTTACGCTGCCGCTTTTTATCGTTGCTTCGTGGATATTTATATTTCATGTGTTCCTGGGAATCCTTCTGTTTTCAATACCAATTTCTATTCTATTTTGGATTTTATTAGGGATAAAATTTATTTTTGAATTATTTCCCGTGGCAATCTCTGCAAAGATATTTAATCAAAAAGACTTGCTAAAATATTTTCCGCTTTTATGGATTATATACCCGGTTATTTTCCTTGGTACCCAGCTGTTGGGCTCATTACAATTTTATCGTTGGAAATGATGTATTTATAATGGCAACAGCTTGCGCAGAGCAAGTTAATCATTAAGTTGTTTCAACGGCAGGTTTCCACCTTAAACGATTTCCCCAAAAACTCAATATACCCATCAATATTACATAAGGTATTTGAAATACAAACCACGGGAAAAATGTTTTACGCAAGTCTCGCTGATTGAAGTCCTTTGTAGATTTGAAAACCAGTAATCCTTCAACGAGACATTTTAAAACCAGGAAAATAAATGATACCAGAAAAATTCTTTTGTCTACCATGAACCACAATGGTAATAACAAAGCGAACAGATTTGCAAGAAATGTTGCTATAACTACGGTAAAGAAGGTGAGATTGAGTCTGTGCATATAGTTCGCTTCCGACGCCCAGCGGATTCGCTGGCGCAGAAACTCCGAAATGCCGTGAACCGGCTGCGTGGTCACATGAGAATCAGGGCTGTCATTGAAAACAACTGTTGCGCGGGTTTCTTTCCGGAGTACCTGTAAAAACAGCGAGTCGTCTCCGCCAACCCGGTCCCGGATACGTTTGTATCCGCCTACTTTTTTGAAAAGGCGTTTTCTGAAAGCCCAGTTTTGACCGTTGCACGCCCAGGCTAAACCGATGTTGATAGTGCTTTTTCCAGCTGCCATTAACATCAGAAAATCCAATGCCTGAATCCTTTCAAAAAGTTTACAACCGTATTGAATGGCTGAATATCCGGCAACGACATCTACGTTTTCATTAAAACAACTTGCCATTGAAGAAACCCACGACTGCTTAATTGTACAATCGGCATCGGTGGTCAGGATAACATCTCCGGAAGCACATTCAATTCCGAGACTGAGAGCGGCTTTTTTGAATTTATAATCGGTAGCTACGTTAGCGGTTGATAGAACTTGTATTTGTGGTACTTGATCTACCTTGTCGATTAGCCATTCATAGGATCCGTCTTGCGATCCATTGTCAACAATTATGATTTCCAGCAAGTCATCCGGATAATCCTGCTCCTGTAAGCATTTCAGAAGTGCGGGCAGGCGGGAAATTTCATTTTTTATCGCTATAACAACACTTACGTAAGGTCGGGTAAAAAAGGACTTTTTTCCCGAATAAAAAAGCCCAGCCCAATACATAACAATGGAAAGCAAATAAATAACTGAAAACACCAGAAAGAGGAAAAAAATTATCTTTAACATATCGATATTACACCAGAAGCGCAGTAGCGATGCCAAAGTAAATCAGAATACCGGTAATGTCTAACGAAGTCGTTACCAGCGGACCGGTCGCGACGGCGGGATCAATATTAAAGCGATGTAATAACATTGGGATTAATGTTCCAAGAGAAGCGGCGATAAACATCTCGGCACACAAGGCGGAACCGATTACGGCGCCGATTAGCAGTATGTTTAATTCGGAATGATAAAATATGTTTGAAAATACTGCCAGTAATATTCCATATGATATTCCGAGAATTACGCCGATTTTCATCTGTCCAAAAAGAACACGGAAAATTTGTTGAACATTTACCCGCCCGGTGGCGAGACCGCGCACGACGATAGTTGAAGATTGAGATCCGACATTGCCACCCATTCCGGCAATGATGGGTATGAATGCTGCCAGAATAACAAATTTGTCAAGAATTTCTCGAAATCCAACGATTATTAATGATACCAAAAGACCACCTATAAATGTGGCAAAAAGCCAGGGGAACCTAATCTTCGCAGCCTCAATGGGTTTTTTCAATAGAATTTCACGGTCTTTCCCAACACCCGCCATTTGTAGAAAGTCTTCAGTTGCCTCCTCTCTAATAACATCGATAATGTCGTCAACAGTAACAATACCAAGTAATTTACCGTCCCAATCTATAACCGGAATAGCAAGGAAGTTATAACGACCAATTATACGGGCAACTTCTTCCTGATCGGTTTCGGGGTGAACCGTCACAATTTTTGTGATCATTACATTTTGTAATATTGTTTTTGGAGACACCATTAGTAATTGGCGGAGGGAAATTACGCCGGTTAATTTATCATTATCGTCAACGACATAAATATAAAATGCCATTTCGGCATCCTGTTGCTCGTGAATCGCATTAATAGCGTCCTGTACGGTATTTTCCTCGTGCATTTTGAACGGCAGTGGAACCATGATGCCACCGGCGGTATCCGGCTGATACATCAACAGCTCTTCAAGATCTTCGGAGTCGGCGCTGCTCATTAAGCCGAGCACCTCTTTTCCTAATTCTTCAGGAATTTGCGCTAAGAGATCAGCCTGGTCGTCAGGCGCCATTTCTTTTAAAAGATCGGCAATATTTTTGGGCGGCATTCCTTCCAGCAATTCGACCAGAATAGAGCGATCTAATTCCGTCACTAACCCAGCCTTATATATACGGTCGGATATAAGATCAAATATCGTTTCCCGTTCAATATCCGTGAAGGATCTGAAAAGCGCCGCTAAGTCCGCCGGGTGAGTTTTCATGATCATTTTTTGAGTATTTGAACGTGCATTGCGACGGATAAGGCGTCTGAATGCATCCAGTAAAATCATAAATTCGCGATCTAGCATAAGCAGCTCCAGACTATTTTTTCAGTCAGATGATTTAGGCGGGACACTGTAAATTTTTTCGATCATGACCGCAGCGCTGTTCTTATCAACAACTGGGGTTACGCGAATAAACCAGCGAATACCCACAAACAACAAAATTGCGCCCGAAAACAGTATGATAGGCGATACGTGCCCCCGCCATTCATACCAATGCAGGGTGTCCACGGACTGATGAGTAAACCACACAGCTATGCCATTATTTATAGCGTGAATTACAAAGGATACCCAAATAGAATTTGTCCGCCAGGCAACATATCCCATAAATACGCCGATTATATATATTTGTACAACCCACCATGGGTTAAAATGGATAAAAGCAAAGGCAAGAGCGGAATATAAAACCGCCTTCGTAATATCCCGAAAACGATATTCCAGGATACGCTGAAAAAATCCCCGGAATATGAGCTCTTCTACCAGTGGCGCAATTAGAATGACAACCCCGATAACGAAAAACGCAGAAAGAGGACCGCTGATCTTCATCATCTCCTGTATCTTTGTGAATTCGCCCGGTGCAGGTAACACCATTTGGGCGATGCGATCCATTTCGTCGGTTAAAATTGTTAGTCCCAGTGAGAGAGGCACCACCGCAAGCAGACTAACTTTTGAAACCGGATTTAGTCGGAAAAACTGTTTTAGGTCTGTTTTACTACGCCGTGCCCACAAGTAGATTGGAATTGGTAAAAACAGTTCTCCAATAAGCAGCCCGATCTGGGCAATCGTCATCTCATTGGATTCCGGAAACGATATTAGTATAAAGACAGTTGTAACGGACGCCAACAATAAACCAATTACCATAAGGACAATAGCAGTTTTGATTTGGGGTATAATATCAAGCATTGGATATGGTTTCTATTGTTGTAAAAAAGGCGTGTGAATTTAGAGACACAGTCCGCTAAAGTCAAGGTAATCAAAGTGGAAAACACGTCGCAATATATGAAGTGAAATCAAGGTTTTTTTGGATGATATAATCGCTCCAATGACTGCCTGATCATTTCGTTATCTGTTTCTTTATAACCCTGTTTATAGAAATCAATTTTCCCGTTTTCATTTATTATGATTAAAGTGGGCGTGACCTGAGCATTGTATTTTTCTGATATTTTTCCGTACCGGTCTAAAAGCACCGGAAGAGTGTATCCTTTGGCTTTGATAAAGGCGCTTACCTTTTGTTTATTCTCCCCCACATTTACTAAGAACATGCTAACGCCGGGATATTCTTCCTTTAGAGTATGGATGTATGGTATTTCTTTGCGGCAAGGTATGCAGGAAGTAGTGAAGAATGAAAACACAACCGGGCTCTTAAGATTGGCGTGTGCTTTTGGACCGACATAGCGTCCGAGAAAAAAATCGCCGCTTTCTAAAAAAGGCGCGTAACAACCAGGTGCATCTTCACCAATTGTCAGTCCGGGTTGGCTGGTTAAAGTCGAATCAGCCAATACTATGGTTATCAAAGAGAGAATAATCGCAGAAAACTTTCGCATAATCCCACCTTTTAAGAATTAGTTAATTCATAAAGAAGAATTCCCGCAGAAACAGAAAGATTTAGGGATTCACCGGAGCCGTGGCGGGGTATTCCAATTACACTCGTTGCGTTATTAATAATATCTTCCGGCAATCCGTGGGTTTCACTTCCCATGACAAGAATCCAGCGATTGGTTTGGGCTTTGTCTGGCGCAGCGCCGGACATATCAGCTGCAAGAATCGGAATTCCGTGCCGGGCGGAATATTTGTTAAGATAATCAAACAATACATTCTGATAACAAGAAACCGCAAAATGCGCACCCATTGAACTTCTCACAACTTTCGGACTGAATAGATCGACGCTATTTGGGGACAGAATTACTGATTTTATTCCAAACCAGCGAGCCGTTCTTAATATAGCGCCAAGGTTGCCGGGATCATTTATTTCGTAGAGATAAACCGCGGGATATAAAGCTAAATCATCAAGCGTGACTGGTTCGCTAATCATTTTTCCCAACGCAACGATTCCTTCCGGCGTAGAGAGCGTGCTAATGTAGTGAATATTGGCGGTATCGACGCATTGCAGATTTTTATTTTGTGCTTTTAATGTCTCGATATCGAAATCACTCAGTTTACATGCAAATTCATTGGAAAGATATATTTTTTCCACGGGAAATCCTGCATTAATGGCTTCAAGAACAGGTTTTAACCCTTCGATTAAAAATTTCTTATACAGGTAACGGTATTTCTTTTGCCGTAGAGATCGCAGAAATTGACGTTCCGATTTTGTCAGTTGTGCGACGGTGGGAAAAATCGGGTTATCTATTCTTTTTGGATTTCGTTGATTCATTTAGTTATATTTGCGGGGGTAAGCGTTGTCACACAAATAGTAAGTTATTGATAGCAACTCAATGAAACAAGCACGTACTTTCCGGGAAATGCTCCATTTAATTCGTCTTGCAGTAAAAGCGGTTTTCCTGGTGTTGATGCTGGGGAGTAGATGTCTGTTCATCTGGCGCTTAAAAAATGGTACGGTTTTTAAAAAAGAATGGCTTTCATTGTCGTATGGTAATAAAAGCGTGCCGGGGATTCTATACACCACACAACGGGATCGGGCGCGTCCCGTGTTTTTATTGATTGCCGGCATAGGGACATATAATAATAAGCGACGGCTTTTCCATCGGCTGGCGCAATCTCTTGCATTGGCGGGGTATCATGCGGTTATTTATGAAGATCCCGATCTTGACAATGGTTCTCTGTCTTTAAAAACGGGAGAAAATATTAAACATGTGGTTCGCGCAATATCCGATAATCAGATCGCAGATGCAAAACGCATTATACTTATCGGAAGCGATTTTAGCGCGCGTTTCATTATGTCGGCAATTACCGATAAAAATATAAATTGCTTAGTACAAAGCATTCTGCTGTTTTCACCAGTAAGTGATATGAAAACGTCAAGCAAGTTCGCCTTTACCGGAAAAATACGGGCATTTGGCAAACTAAGCTATCTTGAACCAGCCTCTTCGCCCAGATTCGTTTTTCTAAACAATATTTTCAAGGAATATCTTAAAAGGGATTTGTCGCCCGGAGTACAATCCGTTATAGAGGATTTATTGAAAAACCGCACTGATATTGCGCTGCGTAATATTCACCGTCTGGATGCAGATTTAAAAAACAATCTATTGTCTATCTTCAGAGGAGATATAGAGCCGAAAGAGATAGATCGCTTGTTGAAAATTAACTATCAGCGATTAGGAAACAGAGTGTTTGATCCATTGCCCGAACATGATCTGGGAAAGCCGGTGTTTTTGATTCACAACATTTTGGACTGGTATGTTGATTATGGTCAGAGCACAATGCTTTTTGATCGGCTGTACAGTTCCGCCGGCATATATCTTCATCTGACAAATTTTCTGATCGGGGACGAAGCAACGTCCGTTTTCAGTAATCCTGCGCGCTGGTTTAAAGGCGCTGCGGTGTTATCCAGCGCTTTCTATCGCCTTCTTGCAGTATTATATACAAGCAAAAACATTCCCTATAATCCTACGGGGGAACCGTTACGATATCGTATATAAATTCACGGATTATGAATTGAACTGTCTGTAGGTCAGAAAATGATACACGTGGCATACTACGTTCTTTTACCACAATAGCATTTGTGTGAATTCCGGGAATGATGCTGAAATCAGAAAGAGCCGGTCAACCTTGTTTCTTCAACACTTTATCTTTATCGCCGGACACAAGTAGATTTAACTCCGCTCATTTTTCTGGTTGCTGTCAACAAAAGAAATACAGTTTTAGGTATAATAGACAAAAAGTGGTTGCTATTTGGCCAGGATTTCATTGATAAATCTGATTTTTCTTTCTCTTTTCAAGCCACGATGATTTTGTAATTTTATCTTCAAATTAGAGAATACACCTTCCAGACTATTTG